>JAZALG010000096.1:0-13802 GCA_036229545.1 Planctomycetota bacterium
ACTTGGGTTGATGTGGACATGGCTGCCGCCTCTCTGTGAACAAAACGAGATCGAATATGGCCCCACCGGAAGATGCGTTCGACTCCGCCTCAACGGGGGTTCAGCAGTATTGAAACATTTTTCCATTTACACGGCAACAAAAGGAAATATACTGCCAACATGGGAACCGAGAAAGTCCTCGCAGAGGTTGGCTCTCGCCTCGCCCAAGCACGGCAAAATCAGGGCCTCTCCCTCACGGAGGCCGCGGGGATGGCTCATGTCTCCCCTCGATACCTCCGCATGGCGGAAGCGGGACAAGCCAATCTCTCCCTTCTGAAACTTACCTCCCTTGCCAAGGCACTTCGCCTCCCGCTGGGCCAGTTGTGTGACATTGACCTCACCGGCCCCTCCACCCGCTTCGCACTCCTTGGAGTCCGTGGATGTGGAAAAACGACTGTCGGAAAACGCCTCGCCAAGCGCCTCAAGGTCCCCTTTGTTGAACTCGATCAGTGCATCGAAGACCTTGCGGGGATGAATCTCACACAAATCTTCAGCATTCACGGTGAACCCTACTACCAACAACTCCAGAAAGAAGCCCTAGAGAAGTGGCTCGCCCGCTCCGGAAGCGGAGTGCTCGCAACAGGGGGCAACATTGTGAGCGACCCACAGCTCTACGAGCGCCTCAGGAATACATGCCGGACGATCTGGCTCGACACCCCCGCCGACCTCCTCATGCAACGCGTCATCGACCAGGGAGACTTAAGACCCATGGCCGACCGCCCTCGGGCCATGGGCCAACTGCGCAGCCTGCTCTCCAACCGTCAAGACAGGTATGCCCTCGCAGACCTCCAACTCGCCACGGCCAAAACTGAGCCGGACCGCCTTGTTGATCAGCTTGTGCAATGGGCTGAGGCGTAAACGCCACCGCCCTCCGAGCCGCTACTCAAGCAAGATGGTCATCGGGCCGGGCCCGGCCGGCTGCACGGTCACGGCCATCGATTGGATCTGATAACTGCCGATGTTCGATCCCGCCACTATCCCAGGAGTAAAACCCAGACCGACCACCTCGACATCCACGGCTGACTCCAACTCAATGCGCATGGGGTGTCCGGGAGAAGGAATCAGCCCATCGTGCTGTGACAGAGAAACATCGAGGGCGATTCCGGCCAATCGCTCCATCCGGCTGATCGAGAAACCGGTGGGCAATGTAATGACATCGTACGAGGAAGTGTCGTCAAGATTTCCTCGGCGAGGAACGGTGAATCCAAACGGGACATCGTCATGAGCCACCACACGAAAAACAGGGGGCGATCTCTCCACGCCATGGCTACTGAGAAAATCAAGCGCTGTGGAAACCGGAAGAATCCCCCATGAGTGAGGATCCACGAGTTCCTGGTCCAAGACGATCTTCGTGACATTCCCCTGCCCTGTGGCGAGCTGGGCGATGGACTCAGCGTGAGAAGGGACGAGAGTGATCCCGTCATCCACGTCATAGATCAGCATGAGAGGGAGTGTCCCGAGATTTCGCGCCAGACTCCGCGTCGGATCGATCAAACCTCCGGCATCCGCATTGGGCCACTCCAAGTAACTCCCCGGCTGGTGATGCAGAATACCTGCAATCCGGTAGCGGTGATCGACGGTGGGGTCGCTTCCCCAGTCCCCGCCCATGTTGTCTGCTCGCTCGACCTGAGCACGGTGATCCGGAAGCCAGGGCGATGCGCCAGGCATACCCATCCCCGTCGACGGATCGAGTTTAGACCACCACATCCGCATATCACCGACAGGCGCAACCAAAACAGCAGCCGCCACCATGGTCCCGACGGGGTCCTTCCGTGTTGCCGCATAGGTCCCCACCATTTGAGCGCCAAGGCTCTTGCCAATCATGTAGATGCGATCAGCATCCACAGAAAATCGCTGGCCCATCCATGCCACCACACCATCCACATGGAGCAATCCCACTGACGACGGCCAGGTGTTCAGGTCCGCACCTTGAAGAGACACATAGAGCCAACCACGCCGTGAAGCCCCGCTGACCAACGTTGTCTCATCGCTGGGCTGAGTATGGTCAGAACCGAGCGAATGGTACGCCACGAGGAGTGGGCGGGGAGAGGGATTCAGGACGTAGTTCGGTGGCACGTGATAGAACACCATCTCGACATCAACGTTTTCGTCCCAAAGTGCCGGCCCCCCTGCCTTGGACGTCCCGTGAAGCGGATGCACATCAAGCCCCGCCGCATCGGCAATCTCGCTCAGAGGGATGGCCACCTCGACCAAACCGGGCAGTTTGGTCGACGGCGTCCCTGGACGGCCTCCCATCTGGGATGAGGCCGGAGAAGCCAACCCAAGGAGAAGAAGGGTGGCGGGCGCCAGGGACAATACGACCCTGGAGGCAAGCCCGCCCACGGGAGAGTTCATGGGGTCACTCCATTAAAACGCCAGCGCGACCGAGGAGAGGTCTGGAAAGAGTCATGTTACCCCCCTTCCAATAATCCAGCCACAGAGCCCTTCAATGCGCGAGGAGGGGGGAAGGACGATCCGCCGCGAGCCCTGCAGCAAAGGCAATGATTCGGTGTTCCACCCAAAAACGATCCCTGTCCCCATCGCAAGGTTTCCCTGCAAAGAACCCGCAATGCCCTCCCCTCTCTGTCAGGAAAAGATGAATCGCTGCGTTCTCTCGTATTTCTTTCCGTTCCAGAGAGGCAGAAGGGACGAGAGCATCATCATGGGAGGAGAGAATCAGCGTGGGCGTCACCAGACTCGACGCTGCTGAAAGAGCGTTCGCTTTCGCGTAGTAATCATCGGCATCATCAAACCCAAAGGCTGGAGCGGTCACAGCATCATTCCACTCTCGCATTGTTCGAAACTCTCGCAGGCATCCGTCTCCCTCTGCCAGCATTTGTTCGAAGATTGGAGCTCGCAACGCACACCGTCCCTCTCGGCCTGCCCGGGCCTTCAACACGAGGAGACGTCGGAGATCGGCAAGAATCCGATTTCTGTAAAAATGCCCTTCTCGGTCACCATCCAATTGTTCCGAACAGGCCGCAAGATCCAGCGCTGGAGAAACAGCCACGATCCCCGACAGGCCGGAAAAGTTCGCCTCTTCGAGTTCCTGCCCCAAGCGGACCACCATCGTTCCGCCGAGAGAAAATCCGACCAAGAAAAACTCCTTCAGTCCATCCACATCAGCCAACTCCTCGATCACGGCACGGATATCCGCCGTGAGCCCGGCATGAAATAGCGTGGGTGTGAGCGCTTCCGTCTCCCCGCAGTTCCGAATATTGATTCGCACGGAATTAAACCCTGCGTGATACGCCTTTGCTGATGGACCCACGATGTAGGGGGACCTGCCATGGCTCGAGAGGCCATGCACGAAGATCATGGTGGGTGCATCGCGCGGCTCTTGTTGAAATCGACAGTCCGCCGTGACACACGTCTCTTCATCCACATCAAACGTCCGAAGTTTGGACTCCCGCCAGTCCAGACTGGAATCCGATCGCGGCCAATAAGCGGTAAACGTCTGGAAATGCGTATTTCCAAGGAACGCGGGCGGAGCAAAGGGGGGAATCGCGTTCATCGTGTCACTTCCCATCGCTGCACATGGTACACAGGCTCAAGCCGCCACAGCCTTCTTAAAGAACGGGGGGGACACTCCCCCAATCCGTTCCGTCTGCCAGCGCCTGCAAAGACGCCACCCCCTTTTCACCAAGGTCCGCGGTGTGTTCATTGACGTAGAGATCCACGTGCTGCCAGAGCACCTCATCTGACATCTCTTGAGCCCAATGACGCATGGTGGGCAACGCTCGTTCCGGGCTTTCCCTCGCCCAAGCGAGGCTGTTCGAAAGGGCTTCCGTCAGCCGCTGGTGGACCTCAAACCCCAGCCCCATTCTTGCCACGAGTCCACCAAGGGGAACCGGCGATCCTGTCTGCTCCTCCCATCGACTCCCCAAGTCCTCAAGGAGAGCGAGGCCGTAATTTTGATAGGTAAAACGACCCTCGTGAATGCACACCCCCGCATCGGCCTCTCCTTCAAGCAAGGCGGGCATGATTTGATCGAAACGCCGTTGCATGAGGGTTTTTACTTCAGGGTGCAACACCTGCATAAGCACTGTGGCTGTTGTTCCCGCCCCCGGACAAAGAACGGATGCGCCTGGTCCAGGCATCGTGGCGCCCTCTCGGCCTAGAAGCACCGGGCCAACCCCAAAGCCCAAGGCAGATCCCACCCGAAGAACGCCGTGGCTGTCCGACAAGCGCAGTGCCGTCGCAAAACTCACTTTCCCGACGTCAAGACCGCCCGCCACCACCATCTCATTCAATTCCTGAACATCTCCCACATGAAAACATAGATCGAGACCGCAAAAACCCACTTCACCCTGTAGCAGCCCAGCAAACAAAAAGGTGTCATTCGGACAGGACGACAACCCCACTCGGATAGTCGTCACGCCTCCACCTCTCCCGAAGGAGAGAAAAGAGGCGCGAGAACGGAAGCCAAAGTTGCCAGCGCCTCTTTCACAGCCCATGTCTCATGCCGGCGATCACCGGCCACATTGCTCACCGCCCTGAGAATCCCCAGGGGGACCCCCGCACGCTGGCAGGCTCGTGCAACAGCCCACCCTTCCATTTCTTCCACGAGAACCTCCGGCCGGAGGCGCTGTCGCGTTTCTGCCTCCTCGTAAGAAGCGGAGGCTGCAGCGACTGTGCCGATCACTCCTTGAAGAGGAGCCACCTCTTCGGAAAGACCAACGTCGTGAAGAGCCATCAGGGAAATTTCTCCTGGGGCCTCGACGCCCTCAAGGGCCATTCCTTCAAGATCGATGAAGTCCTCTCCTCCACCAGCACCGACCGCCTCATTTCGTACGGCCGTCCCCCAAAGAAGGCTTCCGACCGGGAGCCGGGCTTCATCTCGAGTTCCGCCAATGTCCGCGAGGAGGCAGGCCTGCGGAGGGTCCTTGCGCAGATGTTCAAGAGCTCCTAAGGCCGCGTCGACAGGACCAACTCCACAGCATGCAAGGGTGCCAGGAGCACACGACAACAGATCTTCGAGGAGATTCACCTCCATCGGAGAGGGGATGAGGCACAAAACCTTCACCACCGGAGGTCCAGTAGGTCCCGTAGGTTCTCTGCAGCCCGATCTCCCCACCGGCCCTGATCAACACGAAGGGCCACTCGCTCTACACCACCGCCCTCTTCAGGACGACGCGCTCCCAAAAAGACCGTACTGCTCCTCCTAAACCAGGGAAGCGTCGAACAGGCCTCCAAAACCGGACCCGCGAGATCATCCATGGTCACGATGTTCCTTTCCGGGTCCGAGCCCAGGACAAGAGCAACAAGAAAAGATTGTGTCCCTGTTTGGCTTCGAATGTGGCGTGCCAAAGCAAGGCCGGCCTGCCCCACTTCCGTTTCGCCCTTTACTGCAGGAAAGGCATCCCACACCACAGGCCAAAGAGAAGCCCCCTCCTCATCCTGCGCCCTCTCGCGGGTCAAACTTTCACTCAAAGTGAGGAGAAGAGTCTCGTCCCCTCGCTGAACCACCCTTCGGAAAAAATTCGTCTCGAAAGGGGAGAGTGGTTCGTCCCCACATGAAACCCATTCCACCCGTGAGCCCGGCATGAGACTCATTAAAGACCGCGCTCCATCCTCTCCCAACCAGGGAGCATCCACGATGATCAAGCCTGGAACTGCCGCTCCTCCCATGCGTTTTTCGAGATACCGAATCCCGAGAAGGCCGGCGAGCAGAATTGCCGCCAGAATGCTCATGATCGCTGGAAGTCTGAATCGCATCGCCATTACCCAAAGGATTCGTGATTTGGCCAGGGTAAGCCCCAATTCATCTCAACGAAAGGTACCTCCTTCAAAGCAATCCTGTTCTTGACATCCCCTCTCCCCCGGGTTGCAATCTCGGATTCGGGTGAGCCCCCCGATTCCAACAACAGCCACCCCCTCCTCCCTCAAAACCCCTGCCAGTGCGGCAGAAGAAATAAACTCCATGACATCCCTTGCGACAGGCAATCAAACCGGAAAGGTCCAAAGCACTGGACTTTCTTTCCTGCGCAACATCGGCATTATCGCGCACATCGATGCCGGCAAGACCACCGTTTCGGAGAGGATCCTCTTCTACACGGGAAGGACGAGGAAAATCGGTGAAACCCATGACGGTGGTGCCGTCATGGATCACCTCCAAGAAGAGCGGGAACGCGGCATTACGATCACATCGGCAGCAACGACCTGTCGATGGGGTGATCACATCATCAACATCATTGACACCCCCGGACACGTCGACTTCACAGCCGAGGTCGAGCGCTCCTTGAGGGTGTTAGACGGCGCTGTCGGAGTTTTTGATGGGGTCGCCGGAGTCGAAGCTCAGTCGGAAACCGTCTGGCGCCAAGCGGACAAGTATGGCGTCCCTCGGATCGCTTTTGTAAACAAACTCGATCGCGTAGGTGCCGATTTTCAGCATTGCCTGGAGACCATGGTCAACAGGCTCGGGGTCCACCCGGTCCCCATCACCATCCCCATCGGCCTGGAGGCTAACTACAAAGGCAATATTCACCTCCTGGGAATGAAAGCACGGCTCTTCCAAGACGGTGAAGACAGCCCAGAGCCCGTAGAGACGGACATCCCAGAATCCATGATGGAAGAAGCGCTTCTTGCACGACACGAAATGGTGGAAGCGGCCTGCATGATCGACGATGCCCTCTTGGAGGCTTTCCTTGAGGAGGAGAACTCCATCACGGACGACCAAATCAAAGCCGCTCTCCGAAAAGGGACTCTGGAAGGAAAACTGCTGTTAGTTCTTTGCGGAGCAGCTCTCCGCAACAAAGGAGTCCCTGCCCTCATCGACGCCACCTGTGATTTTCTCCCATCTCCCCTCGACATGCCTTCGGTGGAAGGGCACGACTCGGAGGGAAACCCAGTCTCTCGCCAAGCCACAACCGACGCCCCCTTTGCGGCCCTCGCCTTTAAGACGGTTCATGACCCCAATGGCGATCTCACCTTTTGTCGGGTTTATTCAGGAAAAGCCCAGCAGGGGGACCAAGTCGTCAATCCGAGTGTCGGCAAAAACAAGAAGGAGCGACTCGGAAGAATCTACCGCATGCACGCCGCCTCACGGGAGCCTCTCGATTCCTGTGAAGCCGGAGATATTGTTGCCATCGTCGGGCTCAAGCACACACATACCGGAGACACTCTTGCCGACGAAGCACACCTGATCTCCCTTGAGACCGTGGAGTTTCCCGAGACGGTGATCTCCATGTCGATCGAACCCCACTCGAAGGGAGATCGCGATCGACTCAGCCATGTGCTTTCGGTGCTCAGCAAAGAAGACCCCACATTCCAATGGCGTACTGATGATGAAACCTCTGAAACGATCATTGCCGGGATGGGAGAACTCCACCTTGAAGTCCTGCGACACCGCATCATTCGAGACTTCAAAATCCCCTGTGAGTGTGGGCGCCCACGAGTCGCCTACCGCCAAACCTTCAGGAAAGAACGTGAAGTCGAAGCCAGGCACATCAAGCAAACGGGCGGGAGTGGCCAATTCGCTGTTGCGAAGATTCTCTTCACCCCTGACAAAAAAGGTCTCGATATCGAGTTTGACGACAAGGTGAAGGGGGGAAATGTCCCGCAGGAGTACATCCCCGCTGTGGGCCGGGGCATCGTGGAACAGGCAGCAGGCGGAGCGGCATACCCCTTCCCCTACGTCGGGTTCAAAGCACTCCTTCTCGACGGAAAAGCCCACGACGTCGACAGTTCCGACATGGCGTTCAAATCTGCTGGAAAATTAGCGTTTCGGATGGCCGCAGAGGAAAACCATGTCTTTCTCGAACCGATAATGAAATTCGAGGTTCTCGTTCCTGAAGAATACCTCGGCGACATCATCGGTGATCTCAACAGACGGCGAGCCCAAATTGGTGAAGTCGACGATCGACTCGGGGTGAAACTCATCACGGGTTACGTGCCTATCGCTGAGATGTTCAGTTACTCATCGACTCTCAGAAGTTTAACCGCCGGTCGAGGCACCTACTCCATGGAGCCGGATGGCTATCAGCCCGTCCCTCAATCCGTTGCAGAGGACATTCGCCGGGACATCGAAGAGCAAAAACGCAAGCAGTAGGGCTGACAGAAGCGCCTCTTTCCTGGCAAATCTCTACTCGGGAACGGTGTCGTTCTCCTGCTCGGAAGCGGGCACCTTTTCCAAACCAAAGATGCCGATGCGGAAGACGTCCCCGGTCGGGACATCATCCTTTGGAACTTCAAGCCCGGGAGGAGGAGCGTCGCCTGAATCGTCAGCCACCTTTTTCTCACCCGCCGCGCCAAACGCCAATTCCGTTGCCAGGCCGGCCCAGCCACCCTGCTGGGCAGCTTTGCCAAGATTGGTCAGGTTCAAGGTGTCCGAATCGGCGACCAATTCCTGCACCCGCCCCGTAAATTGAGCGGTAATGGTTTGCAACTCCGCCAAGCTCTTCTTTCGAGCTTCGCTCACTTCTGCCGCCCGAACCGTATCACCCCGTTCCAGAGCGTCACCAAGATCTGCTTCAGCCTCCATTTCAATACGCTGACGCTGCTCTTCTCGGAGTGTTTCAAGTTCGGCCAATCGCGCCGCGGCTTCCTGCTGCACCTCGACATCTTTCTTAAGATTCTTGGTCGACTCAGAAGCCCAGTACGCCCCCACAGCCAAAATCGTTGCCAGCACCAGCAATGCGACCTTGGCTGATTGCCGCCGCACACGTCGCACCATCCGTTGGACCGTGCTGACTGGGACCGCAGAGATGGGCTCTCCATCGAGGAATGCCCGGAGGTCCTGGGAAAACTCCAGGGCCGTCTGGTACCGCCGCCTCGGGTCCTTCTCGATGGCGTGGAGGCATATCGTTTCTAGATCAGCGGGGACTCTATCGAGAACCTTGCGGGGAGGGGCGGGTTCCTCGGACAGGATCTTTCGAATCACTTCGTGACTTGTGTTCCCCACGAAAGGCTGCTTTGTCGTCAGGGCTTCATAAAGAGTAATCCCGAGTGAATAAATATCGGTTCTAGCGTCGATCTCGCCTCGACGACTGTCCGCCTGCTCCGGGGACATATAAAACGGCGACCCTGCAAAATCTCCCGTCCGAGAAAGGTCAAGGCCGTCTTCAACCTTTGCCAGGCCAAAATCTCCCAGAAAGGGACGGCGTTCATCATCGAGGAGGATGTTGCTGGGTTTGATGTCCCGGTGAACAATCCCGCGGTCATGAGCTTGATGCAGTGCGTCGGCAATGCACGACACTCTCTCAGCAACTTCCCGAAAGTACCCTTTCGGGGGGCCCGAGGAGGTATTTCGCAGATCTACGATCTCATCGGCCAAGGTCGTTCCACGCCCAATCAGCTTCTGGGCGATGAAAAAGTCATCTTTATCCTCTCCCCAGGCATAGACAGAAACGACAGAGGGGTGATCGAGACGGGCTGCAGCCCGAGCTTCGCGCTCAAATCTCTGAATCTGCTCCTGGGTGTGGATCAGATGGCGGTAAAGAACCTTCAGCGCAACGGGCCTGTCGAGACTGATCTGGCGGGCTCTATAAACAATCCCAAACCCGCCACGACCAATCTCCTCGGCGATCCGAAAATCCCCGAGTTGTTCGGGGACGGGCATCGTCGACTCCTTTCTTGCCTCTTCTCCTCGGAGGAGGAGGCCTAGCGCTTCGTGCCAAATGACGCCAAAAAGTCGGCGTTAGTCCCTGTGTCCTGCAATTTGCTGATCACCGACTGCATCGCTTCAACTGGATGCATTTGCGACATCACACGCCGAAGCATGACGACCTTCTGGTAGACCTCCGGATGGAGAAGCAACTCCTCCTTCCTGGTCCCCGATCGATTGATGTCGATGGCGGGCCAGATTCGGCGTTCCGCGAGCTCGCGGGACAAGACCAGTTCCATGTTTCCCGTGCCCTTGAACTCTTCAAAGATGACCTCATCCATACGGCTCCCCGTCTCAATAAGCGCCGTTGCAAGAATCGTGAGTGACCCCCCGCCCTCCACATTTCGGGCAGCCCCAAAGAATGCTTTGGGCTTTTCGAGCGTCCTACTATCCACACCTCCGGAGAGCGTCCGCCCCGAGTTCTTTGTGACCACGTTGTAGGCCCGTCCAAGACGGGTCAAACTATCCATCACGATCACAACGTCCTGGCCCTTCTCGACAAGGCGCTTTGCTCGCTCCACCGTGATCTCGGTCACACGAGTGTGGCGATCCGCCGGCTCATCGTTCGTCGACGCGATCACCTCCCCTTTCACCGACCGGCGAAAGTGTGTTGCTTCCTCTGGGCGCTCGTCCACGAGAAGCACCATGAGATGAACGTCCGAATAGTACTCCACGATACGCTTGGCGATGTGCTCGAGAAGGATCGTCTTACCCGATCGAGGAGGCGCGGTAATCAGCCCTCGCTGCCCACGCCCAATCGGAGTGATCAGGTCAAGAATGCGCGTGTTAACGCAAATCCCGTTGTCGCCCTCTTCCGGTTCACCACCCTCTAACTGAAACTGCTCCTCGGGGTCGATCGACACCATTTGCTTAAAGAGAGGAAGTGCCGTCGCCTCGGCGGGCGCGAGTCCATCGACCGTTGAGATCTCGACAACAACCTTGCGCCCTTTCATTATCTCGGCCCAACCCTCGATCAACACGCCTGGCCGGAGATTTTCTCCTCGCACTAAATTAGCGGGAAGGTAGGGATCGGTTTCCTCCGGAACAAAGTTTTGCTCAATGTCCCGCAGCCACCCCTGACCATCCGAAAGAAGTTCGAGAATCCCAGAAACTTCGATCCTCTGCTGGGGGCCAAAAGCGACCTCCTCTGGGCGCACATTAAAGCCGCCTCCTCGCTGTGCGGGACGTCGTCCTCTCCCGCCCCCACGTCCGCGCCGTCGGCGCCCTTTTCTGCGTCTTGGTCGAGTTTGCTGATCCGGCGTCATACTAGAAATACTCCCCTGAGGGTCCGCGAAGAAAAATTTCAACCCACGACATGGAGCGCGTTCCCCATGGTGGTCTGATGGACGTATTCGAACAACCGAGCCGAATACGAAGCCCCCAGCACGCAAGGCGTTGAGGTGGAGATCAGCGCATTCCCTTTGCACCCGGAATCGGACCGGACGGAATGGAGGGACTGCGAATCAGAACAACAATTCACAGTACCCTTTCCGCTATCTCTATGGATTATTGTTGCTCTCAATCTCATCGCTTGCCAAGTGGAAATCTGGTGTCATCTTCAATTCTTATGAAATCAGTGCGTTCTTTGACCGTTTTGGCCTTGGTGATCGTGATTTTCGGCTGCACCTTGGATGATGCACCCCCCCCTGCGTACGACGCTTCTCTCGCCACATCTCTCCTCCTTCAAGCAGATGCACATATCGCCAACGGGGATTTAGACGCTGCGGCTCAGCGAGCCCTCCAAGCCCGTCAATTGGCCATTGAAGGAGGGCACCCCCTCGTCGAAGCAAAAGCGCTTCGCCTTATAGGCCTTGCGCGCAACGAACCTGGCGCCATCGCTCTCGCCCAAGCTCTATCACGAGAAATCGGGGATCCAGAGGGCGAGATACTCGCCTCTCTCGCTTTCGCCAGAATCGCCCTCGCACGAAATGACAGTCATGAAGCCCTCTATCGATCCGATGAAGTCCTCGGGCATCTCGGCACCTTCACGGACCGGAACCAGCGCTCCGGAATCGAAGCTCATTGCCATAGCATCGCCGCCCAAACTCTCCGTGCGCTGAACCGGGTCGATGAAGCTCTAGCAAGAAACCGCCGAGCTCTCTTGGCGCTGAGCATTCTTGAAGCGGACTCCCTCTTGCGACTCCGGTTCGACGTGGCCATGGGCCTCGGAGAAGATTACACCACCCTGGGCCAACCCCAGACGGCCTTTCTCCACCATGCTCGAGCTTCTGACCTCGCCCGTCGCCTCGAACGCATGAACGACCAGATCACAGCGATTCGTGCGTTGGCAAAAGACTGCACAAAGATGGAACGACAGGAGGATGCTGCCATCCAATACGAACGTGCACTCCACCTCGCTGTCACCCTTGGAGACGCTGACCTCATCGAGTTGCTCGTGAACGAAACACAAGCAGCCCTCATCGCCATCAACGAAGGCCCTGGTTCTGAGCGGTGGGAGAGAATCCAGATTCGTGGCGAAATCCAGCGCTAAGCAAACGCGCCTACTCTTCCACAGTATCAAGAAGGACGAAAGCAAGGCTTCCGGCCACGACCGGAGGAATCCACGCCGCCATCACGGGGTTGATGGCACCGCTTGTTCCAAGATCGTGCATCACTCGATCGAGAATGAGAAATCCAAGGCAGAGGCAGAAGGAGAGCATCGGCCCCCTCCAGCGACTCGTATGATCGTCCTTTAAGGCAAAGGGAAGCCCGAGAAGAACGAGAAGCAGTATCGAGAGCGGGTAGGTCACATGGTAGTGCTTGCGCAACCGATAGGCAGGTTTTCCGGGATAACGAGCCGAACGATCTAGAATCTCTGCATAACTCAAATCGAATTCGTCGAGGTGGTCGAGGAGAAGGTCTTCAGGGCGAATATCCGTGGGCACAAAAGCCACATCCTCGACAATCGTTTCAGTGCCCTGGACCATCTCGCTCGTCCCCCCCTTCAATCTCCAGCCACCGCCCTCCTCATCAAAGACGGCATCCACCCCTTCGATATGCACGTGCCTCTTCGCGTCGTGCCAATAGGAAACGTTCAATTTCCCGATACGCTCTTCTTCAACGTGATAGTTGCGGGCCACAAGTTGTCGGCTACGGCTATCCCTCATGGGGACCTCGTCGATGACAAGTTCTCCTCCATGAAAAAGTTGTGCTTCGAGTTCGAGACGAACAACCGCCACCCGGGGAGTCACTCTTTCTTGCACCACAACAATGAGTCCGATGAAGACCACAACGAGCGCGAGCACCGGCGCGGCCACTCGTAGGCTTGAGCGCCCCGTGAGCACCATCGCCATAAACTCGTTATGACGCTTCAGCCTTCCAATCGCGATAACAGACGCGGTAAGCATGACGAAGGGTGCAATCTCCGTCATAATCGTCGGGAGAGAATAGAGATAAAACTGGGCAAGATGCTTAGGGGAAACCTCGTGCTCCTCCATCGTTCCAATCAGGTCATCAAGGTCGCCAAAAAATTCAATCACCCCAAACAGGCCGAGAAAGAACACGAGGCTCACAACCCATGCCCTGAGGAAAACCCGCGCGACGTATCGGTCGAGAGCGGTGATCACCGGGTCAACACGCGAAAGCTTAAGGCCAGCCCGATCACACCCAGCAGCGCCGACCCCACCCAACTCGCGAGAACGGGGTCGATGAGGGCCGATTCGGACAAGGCCTGGGACACTTTTAATGAGGGGTAATACACGAAGAGGGCCAGTGAGAAAGCCACGATATAAGATCCCATCCGGTCAGACCGTCGAGAGAGGACGGCAATCGGAAGTCCCAGGAGTACGAACAGCGTGCAGGTCACGGCCATTGCCAGCCGCATATGAATGGTGCTCAGAACCTCCGATGCACGGTAGTTCGTTCTCTGGCCCTCCGGCCTATCCAGCCATGCCATGAGTTGAGGAGTTGTCATATGTTCCAACTTCATCGTGGCCAACTCTGAGGGCAGCGGGAGGCTGATCGTCCACGTTTCCCCTCTCCCCGAGCCTCCCTTGGTCCACTGCCAATCCAGCAGGACTAAAGTCAATTCCCTCACTCCTTGATCGACCAAGATCTTCCCTCGATCCGCCACGATCTCAGATCGAAGAGTTCGCTCATCGTCAAATTCCAAGAGTCGGATGTCGCGAGGCATTCCGCCTTCATCGACACGGTCGGCAGA
>JAZALG010000097.1:0-5343 GCA_036229545.1 Planctomycetota bacterium
ATGCCCGCCTTATTTCTGGCATAGGAGTTGGGGAAGTTGTTCAGGCTGTTGCTGATCTCAGGTGTGTAGCAGAGAGCACCGTGTCCTCCGTACATCAGATCGAGCAACTCCCCGTGGGTTTCGTAGTCATCCCAGGATTTAATGAGCGTGTAATTGGCGGCATTGGCATAGAGGGCGCCGACTGATTGGACGAGGTTGTCTTCGGGAACATCGGTAGGGCTGTAGCACCAGGGGTAGAGGAAGATGTTTCCCGAGCAGTGGAGGGTGGCGGAGAGAGTGACGTTGTTCTCCAGGCAGAACTCCTGAAATGCTTGGGTTTCGACCTGGGAATAGGGGGAGGTGCTGCCCCCCCAATGGTCCCAGTTCCATCCGAAGTCACGGTTAAGGTCTACACCGTTGGCATTTTCTCGTGTGGACATCACACGGCCGTCGGGGTTTGTGAGAGGGAGCACCCAAATCTCAAAGTCATTAATAAATCCGGTCACCGTTGGTTGAGCACCGTAGTTGTCGAGGAGTTCCATGGCGTAGTTGTAAGTGATCTCGCCACTGGCTTCTTCGTCGCCGTGAATGTTGCCCCAGAAGACGACCTCAGGCTCGTCCTCTTCGAGTTGGATGTTGTCAGAAATTCGTAGACCGAAAATCTCACGGCCCTGAACTGAATGTCCGATGACGTGGTATTCGGCGATGTCGGGGTAGTTGGCGGCGTAGGCTATGAAGTCCGCGCGTATCTGTCCGTAGGATGTCCAACTTCCTAGACCGCCGAGGGCATAGGTCTCCTCTTCGGCGGGGAAGGGGCGGACTTCAAATCCGTGCCGCCGGAGAACCTCGATCTCCTCTGGGGTCAGGTCCACCGTGAAGTCTCCTCCGGCACTGCCGTGATGCACACTAGCTTTCATCTCGATCAGAGCATCTCGAGCCTCTTGGGGGACGAGATAGCGGCCAATGTCCTGGGCACTGGCGTTAGCAGTGAGGACGTACAGGCAAAGGAAGAGGACCGTGAGTTTCAAAGATTTCATGGAGGGGTTCCGCGAGTAGGGAACTTGTGTCGAGATTGCAGGGAACTGCCCGATCCCGATTCGTGTCGATCGTACCGTGAAAACCGAAAATGTGCTGACGGTCAGTCAGCGCAGATGACGAGTTCCAGGCCGTTTGAAAGGGCCAGCCCTTGGGGCTGAGTGGCGTCAAAGGCGGCATATTGGAGCATTGCGCCGAGTCCAACTAAGGTGGTGGAAGGCGGGAGTATGGCAGGAAGAGAGGCTACTCCGCTGGGGCCGAGATTGAGGTTGATGTAAAGCGCGTTGGTTGGATTGACGAGCAATGTTCCGCCTCGGAGGGGGAGATCGACACGGGCGAACCCCACGATCAGAATCCCGCTTACGCCGGGGGCACCGCCGGTTACATCAAGCCCGAAAAATTCCCCTGGGACGGGATCGGCGCTGGCGGACAGAGCGAGGGCCTGGATGGGACCCGCTGTGCCATAGGTCTCTGTGCCACAGATGCGGGCTGTTTGAGGAGGGGCAAGGGTGAGATTTCCCTGGGGATCTGTGGCTTTCATGCTCCAGGTGACATCCATTCCGACGAGCCCTGCAGAGGAAGGGGGCGGTGTGAATGAGGCCCTGTGCACGTATCCCCCGATATGCGGCATGGGCAGCGTGGTGTTCGTGGTCTCTCCGCCCTTGTGGGTGTCAATGACGGTGGAGGCTGTTGCGAAGGTATAGCCGTCATCCACCACGGAGTCGCAGACCACGCTGCGCAGAGCGATCCCGTCGAGAGCATCAGACCGTCGGATCGTTCCGCCCGGGCTGACCCTGAGGATTGATGGGGGATGAGTGTCGACAGGACCGGCGTTGAGGTGAAAGAGATTCATAAAGGGTTTGTATTCACCCTGTACCGTGACGACGTCATAGCGTCCGTCACCGCTGAAGTCCGCGATGGCGATGTCCAGGGTGGCGTCCTTTGCGCTGTCGAAGGCACCAGGGACATAGGACAGAAAGTTGTTCACGAAACTCCCTCCGTTGAGGAAGAGTTTCTCGGGCGTGGCGGGACTGCCGTCCAAGCCTTGAAAAATCAGGGTGGCAACAAGCAGGTCGAGATCGCCGTCGTCGTCGGCGTCGAGGAAAGCAAAATCATTTTCATCGTGACTGTTGGGGCCAGCGAGAGCTGAGGCAAGTGGCTGTGTGAAATTGAGGGAGCCGCTTTCGACGAGATCGTTACGACTCACCGCATCACGCATCGGATTTGAGAAGTTCATGATCACGGCGTCAAAATCAGAATCACCATCGAGGTCTGCGTACTCCATTTCGTAGGTCGACATGGCAGGGCCCTGGTTGGAACTGGGCATTGTGGAGGTGTCGAGGGCGAAGTTTGCTTCACCATCATTGATGTAGAGTTGATTGGCAGGGGACTTGCCGTCCACGATGATGTCGAGGTCTAGGTCGCCATCGATATCGATGAGCTTGGTGTTTTGTGCAGCGATTTTGTTGATGGCACCGAGGCGGACGGCCTCTTCCGTGAAGAAGCCCGCACCATCGTTCAGGAGTAGTCTCGCTTTGCCTCCAGGGGCCCCAAAGGTGGACGGCCCCGCGTCAGCAAAGACAAGGTCGATGTCCCCGTCATCGTCGAGGTCGCCGGCGGCGACATAGAAGCTGTTGAGCACCATCGGTGGAAGACGGGTGCTCACGTCGAGGAAGACACCTGCGACGGGATCTTTACGCAGAAGAATCTGTCTTGCTCCGAAGGCGGCGGCAATGGCGATGTCGTCATGGCCGTCATTGTCGAAGTCAGCGATGGCGGCGAACTTGGCGTGAAAGCCAAGGGTGTTGGGAAGGAGGGTCGCTGTCTGGTCTGCCCAAATGGGTTGCCCGCTGGCGTCGTTGCCCGTGTTGATGAGCAAGGTTGGGGGAAGTGGAAGGCCGTTGGGTGCTTGAAGATCTCCGGGAGTTTCATACCCCTGTGCGTTGAGAATGAGGATGTCTAGCTTTCCATCTTCGTTCGCGTCGATGGGAAGGGCCGCTTCACTCCAAACCTCAGGCCCTGGGAGGTCTCGTGAGATGAACTGTTGCCCTGATGCGGTAAGCGCCATCGAGAAGGACGTAACGAGGGCAAGGAAGAGTGAGCTTCGCATGGGGGGAGATCGCAGAGGACGATGTACTGGTTTTGTACCTTCAGAATATCACGTTCCTTCGATGTAGGAGTTCATGTGTGAATGTTGCTTGTTGATGCAGTAAATCGTGCTTCGTCGTTATGCTGAGCAAATATGACGTCCCATCCAGAAGACTTGAAGATTTCCAAAACTGCCGAGTCCTCTTTCTTTCAGAGAGGAAGCAGGGCTAAGGATGAAAAGGAACTGACTTCTCGCAGTCGCCTGAAAAAGGGTGACAGGGTGGGGGATTTCAAACTGGTGGAGATGGTCGGGCGAGGCGGGATGGGGGAGGTCTGGGAGGCCACAGAAGAATCTCTTAACCGAACCGTGGCCTTGAAGGTTCTTCACGGGGATGGGGGAGAGAAGTCACGCGAGCGCTTCGCCAGGGAAGCGAGGGCAGGAGCAAAACTCAACCATCCGGGAATTGTGGCGGTCTACGGGACCGGAGACGCCGATGGAACTCCCTGGATCTCCATGGAACTCGTGAAGGACGCCCTCACCCTCTCGTCTTTTATCGAAGGAATGCGGGGAAAAGAAGATCTTCCTCATGAGTACTACTTAAAGGTGGCAGACTTTGTGGCCAACGTGGGCGAGGCTGTAGAAGTCGCTCACGCAGAGGGGGTCATCCACAGGGACATCAAACCCCTCAATATCCTCATTACCGAGGAGGACATCCCGAAAGTTGGGGACTTTGGCCTAGCCAAGGTGTTGGATGAGCACAGCCTTTCCCAAACGGGAGACTTTGCCGGGACCTATTACTACATGAGCCCTGAGCAGGTGGCGGCTAAGCGAATTGGGATTGATCACCGGACGGACATCTTCAGCTTGGGCGTGGTGTTCTACGAAGTGCTGTCCTTGGCCCGGCCTTTTGAAGGGGATACGACTCACCAGATTGCCCACAAGATCCTGATGGAAGATCCGCCGGACCCCAAGAGATTGAGGTCGCGGGTTCCTGACGAACTGGCGGTGATCTGTGCACGGGCGATGGAGAAGGATCCTAATCGTCGTTACCAGACGATGGGGGAATTTGCCGCGGACATCCGTCGGCATCTAGCCGACGAGCCGATTCACGCCAAGCCCCCGACGGCATTGCAGAGGACGGCGAAGTGGGTGAAGCGCAACCCCACCAAGAGTGCGGTGGTCGGTGTGGGGGCTTCGGCGTTGGTGGCAATTTCCATGCTGTGGCTTTCTGCCGAGGAGGCAAAGGGACGAGCCCTTACAGCCCAAGTGGATGCTGTCTTCGCCCGGGAGATGGCCCTATCTTCAGCAGCGGAAGCGAGCGAGGCGCGTGATGAGGCAAAACAGGAAGGTGAGGAGGCGAAGCGGCAGGCAGAGATTGCCAGAGACCAAGCCAAGATTGCTGAAGAGAACCGCCTTATCGCAGAGGAGAAGACGGAGGAAGCCCATCTCTCTGCAATTGCTTTGGAAGAGCAGCGTGACTTCGCACAACTGGAAGCAGAAAAGGCGACAGCACTCGCAGGCTTCCTTGAAGAAATTTTAAGGGGGATCGAGCCAGATGTTGCCATGACGCTCGACAAGGAGTTGATGCTGCGCATCCTTCAGGATGCTAGCGCTAAGCTTGACGCTGGAGAGGTGGAGCACCCCGAGGTCGAGATTCAACTCAGGGGTAGCATCGCCAGCGCCTTTGAGGGCGTCCAGAACTTCCCGCTGGCCTTGGAACAGCATGAGCGGATCCAGGTACTGGAGAACACCGTAAGAGGCGAAGATCATCCCCTCGCTGTGGCTGTTGGCCTTACACGTGCGCGCCTCCTGTCTTGGCTGGACAGAAAGGACGAGGCGCTCGAGCTTTGGATGACGACACGCGATCGACTGCTTGAGGTGGAAGGGCCTGACTCTCATCTCAATGAGGTCGCGGCCGGGTATATCGCCGGTGTCCTCTCTGATCTTGGGCGTGTTGAAGAAGGGGTCGCCATGCAAAAGTCTCTCCTTGAGAGCAAACTTGCGCGCCTAGGGCCAGGCCACCCCGAAGTTAGAAATGCCCTAAGCGGCCTCGCGCACAACTACTGCGGGAGCGGGCTTTTCGACGACTGCTTTGCTGCATGGCACGAATACAGAAAGTATGCGCTCGAGGAGTACGGCTCTGACCATCCCGATGTGCTGTATGCAGATAAGCAGATTGCAGATGGATACATGAAGAAGGGTGAGTTCGAAGAGGCCATCGCACAACATGAGGCGCTGCT
>JAZALG010000098.1:0-13464 GCA_036229545.1 Planctomycetota bacterium
CCGTCGCTGCGGGATGGAGCCCGAGCGGAGGCGGTTCACCCCTCACGTGACACTGGCGCGACTTCACGATACGCCGTTGGAGGCTGTGCTGGAGTGGGTCACACAGCACGCGTCTTTTTCTCTTGAGCCGTTTCTTGTCGAGCGATTTATTCTCTACACCAGTCATCTCGGCAGGGCGGGATCAGTCCACGTTCCCGCCGCGGCCTATCCTCTGGCGAGTGGGAAAAATCCATGAGATGCACCGTTCTGCCTTTTGGGGTGCTTGTTCTGGTCATGGCCTGCACCATGCCGGAAAAACGGCCTTCTCCGGGATTTGTTCAATCCCCTGTTGTTATCACTCGGTCGGCCTTGGGAGTCCGGTTTCAACTGGCCCTATTCGGGGAGCGTGAGAAGGAGGTTGTGCGTCTCGCGGAGGAGATCTTTGGAACGGTGGAGCAGGTCGATGCCCACCTCAACAACTGGCGGGAGGAGAGTTCGATTTCCCGACTCAATGAGAAGAGGGGGATGGATTGGCAGGCGGTCCATCCAGAACTCGCTGCGGCTCTCTTGGCAGCGGTCTCCATGTCGCATCGCACTGGAGGCGTTGTTGACGTGACGGTGGGGCCTCTCTTGGAGGCTTGGGGGTTTGTTGAACGGAAACTTCGACAGCCTTCACCCGAAGTCCTTCTCAAACTGAGGGAAAGAGTGGGGATTGATCTGATCACGGTCACCCTGTCTCCTTCGGGAGTGCGCCGCAGCGTGGACGGCGTGACGATTGATCTGTCTTCTCTGGCCAAGGGGTGGGCTGTGGACCGGGCGGTGGAACATCTTCGATCTGTGGGGGTGGAACAGGCCTTTGTGGCGGCGGGATCGAGCACGGTGTACGCCTTGGGGAAAGGGCCCGAAGGGAAGGGGTGGCCCTTCGTCGTGGCACCGGGAAGAGAATGGCGACTTATCGATGAGGCGGTTTCCACCTCTGGAAAATCAGAGCAGGACCTGACCCAGTCAGGAGAGAGGTTTGCTCATATTCTCGATCCCCGCTCGGGACGGCCCGTGGAAACCAATGTTGTTCGTGCCATCTTTGCCGGGCCTTCGGCGACCGAGGCTGACATGGCTTCGACCGCCCTGGTGGTGATGGGCCCAGAGGAGGCCCAGGCTTGGTTCATGAGAGAAGGCTGGACCCACGGCGAGCGAAGGGCCCTTCTCGCGATCGAGCAGGATGACGGGTTGGTGACCTGGATGGCCCTGGGGGGGAATTAAACGCCCTTCTTCGACTCGCCATCCCAGTGGATTCGCTTGCCTTGCTTGTAGGACTCGACGGTCATGTGGGTGGCAACGGTAGGAGGGTAGATGGCATCAAAAGACGCGCTTGGTGTGGCGCGATTTCTGATGCAGTCTGCGAATTCGAGATGGTGGAGGATTGTCGTGTCCCAGAGCATTCCATCCCTCTCGGTAAGGGTGAGACCCTGGTTTTCAAGCCAGAGATTGGTCGGCGCCGCCTCAGTGATGAGTTCCCCGCTTTTTTTGCGAATGCGAATGAAGGGCTCACCGGGCTTTTTCTTTCCGCTCTCCAAGTCCTCTTTGTAAAGCTCAGATTGACGGTCGGCGTAGACGTTGATCTCCCAGTTCAACTCAAGGGTTGCCTCGCTTCCCAAGAAGAGCGTTGCCCGCTTCTGGTAGTTGTTGTGCATGTTGCAGGAATAGGTCACGGACAGATCATTGTCTGGGTATTCGAGTGCTGCCGAGTAGGTGTCGGGTGTTTCGCGTCCGTCCTTCCAGAAGTAGACGCCTCCTGAAGCCACGGCACTGGCCGGGTACGTCAATCCCATGATGTCGTGAATCGCATCAAGGGTGTGGCTCATCATGTCTCCTGCCGGCCCGGTGCTGTAGTCCCAGTAGCAGCGCCATTCGAAGAAGCGCCGAGGGTCATAAGGCCGGTCAGGGGCGGGCCCTAGAAACTCTTTCCAATGAACTTTTTTGGGGTCCGGACCACCGTCGTGGGCGATGGGACGGATCCAGGCGTTGGCGGCGCCGCCCCGGCTTAGAAAAGCCTGGACCATCGTGACCTCGCCTAGATCGCCTCGCTCGATGATTTGTTTGGCCACGCGTTGCATGCGGTTTTGTCGGTGCTGGTGTCCCACCTGGAGGATGCGACCCGTGCGGTGAACGACTTCGCCCAGGGCGTTGGCTTCTTCAATCGAATTGGCCATGCACTTCTCAACGTAGACATCCTTTCCGGCCTCCATGGCTGCGATCGCATGGGGGGCATGGAGGTGGTCTGGAGTGGCGAGGATCACCCCGTCGAGTTGCTCTTCGTCCAGCATCTTCTCGAAGTTCGTGTATCCCGTCGCTTTGCCACCGCTGGCCCTGACCGCTCGCATGCCTCGGGCCAGATACAGATCAAATGCGTCGCAGAGGGCGACGACTTCCACCCCTTCCATTCGTGGGGGCGGTTTCGTTGTCTTGGCACCGAGGTGGTCGTCGGGGTTGAAGTAGCCCAGCGCTTTTAAGTGCTGGATACCCCGGCCCCCAGTTCCCACAACGGCCATGCGGAGGACATCATTTGAGGAGGAGAGCGAGAGGAATGCCGGTGCGGAGCCGGTGGCGAGAATGCCGGCGACTCCTCCCATGCCGGCGACCCCGCTCTTTAAGAACCGTCGTCTGGTCAGGTCTGTCTGTCTGACGTGATCCATGTCAGACCGAGCCTATCTGTCCTGCCCCAGAGTGGCAACGTGAAGCCAAGAAGCGTCTCTCTGAGGGAGCCACGGTCACTGAATCCGCAATGCTTGTGCGTCTTAGGGGCCCTGGCTACACTGCGTCACCGCACTTGAGGGTTCCTCGGGTGTGGCCACTTCCCAGTCAAGGAGTTCAAGATGACCGTTGCCCTGCGAAATCGAAGGGGATGGATATCCCGTGGATGGGCGGTGTTTCTTCTGGGAGGAGTCCTCCTGATGTCGGTTGGCTGCAGTTACAACGATCATCGGGTGATGGGGGCCACAGAAAAGTGGGTGGCCTCGGATATTCACACGATTCCCAAGGCAGGCGGGTTCTTTCTCCTTTCCCTGGGGGACGTGATTGTCGCTCCGGTCAACATGTTGATGGATGTCGCCGGAAACCACTGGGACGGAACTTCTCCCTACCACGAGGATTACAAGTACTTCAGTTACGCAGCGAGCCGAGAGATTGCACGGAGTGATATGGGCGGAGTGTACCAATGGGTTGCCTCCCTCCTGTCCATCCCGATTGAAACGGCGTATCTGATCGTGACTGGCCCCATCGACATCGTGACTGTCCTCAGCGATGGCGATGCATGGGACTGGCTGCCGTAGATTCTCATTCGCGGGATTTATGAATCGCGGGTGATGAGGGCTGACTCGGGCTGAAGGTCTTCAATGAGCCGTCGTCCTGGCCTCGTGTTGTACTCCGCTTTCCAGCGTCGGTGTTCCGCAGAATCGGGGAAGGGGCCAAGGGGCGGGTAGGTGCCCATGGCATGGAAGGGAAGAGGCTCGACCTTCTCAGCGCTCACGGTGTTGGGGTCTCTGTCCTTGGCCCAGCCGTCGAGGTAGAGCAACCAGTCCCGTGTCCATCCTTTGGGGAGCGGGGGGAGGAGATGTTCCGCAAAGGAGAGATAGAGGGCATCTCCGCTCCCAAAGATGACGGATTGATCGTCGCCATCGTGGAGCAATTCCGTCACCGAACCGTATCGCGTGTAGTTTCCAGGGTGCTGGTCCCAGCGTGGGAGATCTTGGGCTGTCCAGTTGAACTGTTCGGGAAGTTTTCCGCTGGGGTCGACGAGTCGCCGGCTGAAGCCTCGGTAGGCAAGGTGGGCGGCATCCGGCTGGAGTGAGGTGTCTCGAATGGGCGCTGTGTCGTCATCTAGAACGAGCCGGACGGCGTCCCAGCAGATCGCCATCGTTGTCGCGATGCGCAGACGGGGGTCCTGCCTGTCGAGGATGTCTGTGACATCGACGATGAGAGTTTTTGTTTTTCCAGCGGGGAAACCGATGGGGGGCCCGGCCTGTGTCCATCCCTGTGAACCGTCCGGGATCCACAAAGAGGGCGGCTCAAAGGAGATCTCGGGGTGGCGTGCGGCGGCCATGTTCACTGAAGCGTCGGTCCACAGAACCCAGCCCGTCAAGGCCAGCCGCAATCGAGGCGCATCCGCGATTTGTTTCCGTTGATTGGGAGTAGTGCCGAAGTCGACGTCGAGGTGCCAGGGTTCCGCCAGTCCGTAGAACTGGGCTGGCCGATCGATAAACGATCGTGCGACGCGTCCGTCAACATTCGAAAGGAGATCGGAAAGATCCTCTCCGGTGCTGTCGGTCACCACCGGGGGAGTTGCAATGTCGGAAAAACGATGGGTGTGATGCGGAGGGAATGGGGGAAAAACGAATCCTTCGTTTGGCTGAATCTCGACCTCTGAGGGATGGTCGATGGCGTGGAGACGGATGCGATCGAGATAGGTCACTTCCCGCAGTTCTTCTGTGAGAACGATGTCGAGATGGCCGTCCCGAGGAACCAGTTGGTCGGCACGAATCTTGACGTATTCCTCGTGGTCGAAGGGAACCATCTGGCCTGGCGCCATGGGGAGGCCGAGGGGGGTGTTCCCCAGGACGTCGGTCACGAAGCCGTAGGTTTCACCGTCCCAGGCGTACAAGAAGGGGCAACTCCCGACGAGGCCTTCGATCTGGGTAATGGTGTGGGCCTGATCGGCCGGCAGATCGAAGGCACGCTGAAGGACGCCGTTGGGCCAGCGCACGAACAGGACGTCAATCTGGTCTCCTGATCCAAGGCCGAGCGTTACAGGAGACCCGTCCGAGAAGACCCTGCGGTAGAGAGGTCCAGAGCGCATTTCGATGACGGCTCCCTTGCCATGGGTGTTGTCTTTACGGCCTTGGAGTTGAAGGGTGACGCTCCGATGGTCCGCTGATTTAGCGCTGAATTGCCGCACATCCCTTTCTCGAAGCCGAAGAATGTCGATTTCGCCGTCCCTGTCGAAGTCGCCGAGAGCTGTCGATTCATCGAGCGATGAGCCAGTCCAGGCGAGGGGAGACGGAATGGGCCCGTCCCTGCCTCCCAAGGGACCCCGCAGGATGCGGGTCTCTCCCCCCCGCTGGGCGAGGAGGTCGACCTGGCCATCTCCATCCAGATCGGCGGCATCCAGGTCCCAATCTCCTGTCCCGAAGGGTTCGCTCAAATCGAGACCGGGAGGGATGCCAAAACGTCCACCACCCAGATTGCGAACGAAGGAGAGGGTTCCTTCGCTGCCGACTAGGAAGTCAGGTCGGCCATCGAGATCGAGATCCTCAATCAGGAGAGCACCGGGACCCGTGGGAGCGGGAATGGCGTTGCCACCCCACGCCTGGGTGACATTTTCGAACAGGCCTGCTCGGAGGTTGGAATAGATCTCAACACCATCTCTTCCCCCGACGATGAAATCGACATCTTGATCACCATCGAGGTCTTCGGCGTGAAGTGAATAAGCAGGTTGAAAACTCTTCCGGATGATAGAGCTATCCACTTTGGTGAGTTCGCGGAAGCGAGGATCTGTGGTGCCGTCGTTTCGTCGAAACGAAATGCTCAGTAACTCCGAAAGAAGGACAAGGTCGAGATCGCCGTCGTGGTCGTAATCGACAAAAAGACCATCCACCATATTTTCCTGGGAGTACCCCTTATTTGTCATCCACCGAAAAGTTTTGGTGTCCGGCCAGTAGGTGTAGAGAGAGGCGTGCCCCCCTGAATCGCTCGACCCGCCGTCTGGCATTTTTTTGATGACGAGCAGTTCTAAGGCGGGGTGATAGTCGTCGGCATCCGGATCGGAATCATCCAGATCACCAAAGGCGACAGTAAGGACTGGCCGAGTGGTGACGGTCGTGCTGGAAAATGCTCCCGAGCCATCCTGGAAGAAGATGACGAGACCCGAGGGTCCGAAACCCAACAGGTCATCGTTACCGTCGCCGTCGAAATCGGCGACGCGCAACGCGTGGCCCTCAGGGAAGTTGGCGAGGGCTCCTTTGTCTATCAGCGTAAGGGGGGAGGTCGAAGCCGGGCCCGGGGGGATGGGAGGGGGCGGCGGAGGGAGGACGCGTCCGTAGCTGCTGACTTCCACGACGTTGCCGGCATCATTGGGGAGGCTCCCATCTTCTTTGAGAGCCTTGTGTTCATTGATGATGGCGATGCCTTCCGCCCGTTGCTCAGGGGTCTGGGCGGTGCGGATGAGGAGTTGGCCGAGACGATACGAGGCGATGCCGTAAAAGGTGGCATTGTCTTGGAGTCCCGCATTCCGGACCTGACGGAAGTGATCGATGGCTTCCTCGAAACGATCCTGATCTTGAAGAGTTTGCCCGAGTTGAAGGCGTGCCGGACTGTCTGTGGGATCGATGGATAGAACTTTTCGAAACTTCTTTTCCGCCTCTTCTGGTTCAAAATGGCGAAGTGCCAAGTTTCCCAAGACGTAGTGGACCGCAGGGTCATCGGGGGCGAGGCGGAGAGCGAGGTTTGCAAGTCGTGAGGCTTCGTCGTCTTCGAGGAGGGCGTAGGAAATAATGGCCGCGCGAATCAGGTCTTCGGCTTGGGGGCGGGCGCGTTCAACAAGAGGTGTGATCGCTTCTCGGGCAGCTTGGAGATTCTGTTGAGAACCCGGGATAAATGCGGCAGCGGTTTTTGCTCTGGCGAGGTCATCTTGTACGGAAGATTCTCCTCGATCCTCGCCGCAGCCCCCGACGAGGAGGGCAAGGCTTCCCCACAGGATGAAGAACAGAGGATGGACAGGACATTTCATGGGGATTGCATGATCTCTCTCCGAGGAGGGCGTTTCATCCCCAAGACTCAAAAGGAGAGAATTTAATGACATTCTTACCCATGACCTCGCGCTTCCTCTTCGTGATCCGTAGAGACGGTCCCGGCATACTGAAGGCAACTGCATAGAGGATCATCGTTGCGACACCATACAAACGCCCCATTCCTACAAACCGTTTGTTCTACGGCTGTTTTTTTTCTGGCACTCGCCGGGTGTGGTGGGGACGACGGTCTGAGTGTCGATCCTGTCGACCTCCCTGATGCGGTGGATCTTGGACCCGTTGAAGATCCCATGACGGTGATGGACGTGGTGGAAACTCTCTCAGAAGACGTGGCCAACCGGCTCATTGAACTGGCGAGCAGTTGGAAACGTCGAGCGACTGAAGAGGCTCTAGAGGGTTTCGAGTCTTCCTTTGCAGGGCATGCCCCTGGGAGTCTTGTGGCATCGGCACCGACTGCTCTGCCTTTAGGGGGGGAGCAGGTGATCTTTGATCTCTCGACAGCACAGGTCGTGGGAAGGCGCGGTTGGATGGCCTCCTTTGATGTCCTGTTGTCAGAGTACGGTGTGATCGATGCGATTGAGGTCAAAGTCAAAGAGGCTGAGTTTGCTCGAGGGGGCTCGGGAATGGGGCGTGCGAAGGTCAAGATCACGATCCACGGTCTTGATCCGGGACGGGGTCCCCGGGTCACCGTCCTCGATGGTCTCGTCGAGGTCCACCAGACCAGGGGAATGTGGCGCCTGTTCCGATTCCAGGTCCTCGGCCTTGTCGTGGAACAGCGAGAGGCGTCGCTCTTTTCTGATGTGACTTTGACGGCCGGGCTTGTCCACCAGGAGGGAATTTTTGGAAAGGACGGGAACGCCAACTTCTACTGGAATGGCGCCGCATCCCATGACATTGACGGGGATGGCCTGTGGGATCTATTTGTTCCCTCAACAGAACGATGTTTCCTCTACCGAAATAGTGGCCGGGGCAGTTTTGAGGAAGTCTCAAAGGCCTGGGGCCTGGACAAAGAGGTCGGTGGAACAGGGAGCGTTTTCTTTGACTATGACAATGACGGAGATCCTGATCTGGTCGTTGGTCATGTGGGGTGGACACGAAAGGACGGCTCGGAGGGTGGGGACACCATGCGCCTCTACCGAAATGACGGGAATCGGTTTACCGATGTGACGAGTGTCTCAGGACTCAACGGCCGGATCGCGGCTTTCAGCGTCATTGCTTCGGATGTAGACGGCAATGGCTTCTTGGATGTGTACGTCTGTTCCTATAACCGAGAGGATGTCACCTCTCCCAACTCATGGCATCAAGCGACCAACGGCATTCCGAACGCTTTGTACATGAACCAGGGGGACGGAACTTTTGTGGAGGAGGCCGCCCTCAGGGGGGTGGATGATCGTCGGTGGACCTTGGCGGCTGCCGCGGCAGACTTTGATGAGGACGGAGATCAGGACCTCTATCTGGCAAATGACTACGGTGACAATGCCCTGCTCATGAACGATGGGACGGGCCACTTCCAAGATCACGCCGAACAGGAGGGGGTCTTGGACACCGGGAACGGCATGTCAGCGTCCTGGGGTGATGTCGACAATGACGGAGACCTGGATCTTTACGTCGCAAATATGTCTTCGACAGCAGGTAATCGCATCCTTCAGCGTCTTGCCCCCGAGTCGGATGACGGAGTCTGGAACACTCTGGTGAAATTGGCGGCGGGGAACAGCCTTTTCCTTCTTGAGGATGGGGACTTCCAGATTGCCACCGCTGACCAGGGAGGGTTGATGGGTTCCTGGGCCTGGTCGAGCGTGTTTACGGACGTGGAACTCGATGGAGACCTGGATCTCTTTGTCACGAATGGATTTATTACGGGGGAATCTGTCGCTGATACGTGAAGTTTGTTTTGGCGCCACGTGGTGGCGTCGAGCGTTGAGGAGGTCGAAGGCATCCCGCCTGAGGAGGCGGGTTCAGAGGCCTACCAAGAAAACCACATGGGTCGCATCTTCACGGAGGGACTCTCCTTCAGTGGAAATGAGCGGGACCGGCTGTTTCTCAACGACGGGGCCGGAGCATTCACCGACCTGTCTGCCCTCTCGGGTCTCGATGACCCCAATGACGGCCGATCTGCCGTTCTCGCGGACTTTGATGACGATGGCGACCAGGATCTTTTTGTTCACAATATCGCCCGTGCTCGCCATCGCTTGTATCGCAATGACGCGCGAGGGAACGATCGCGAGGAAACAGCCGGGGGTTTCGTGAAAGTTCGTCTCCAGGCCACATCCGGAGCCCCGGAGGCGGTGGGGGCTGTGGTGCGCTTGGGGACGGGCCTCGGGACGCAGGCGCAAGTCCTTGCTTTCGGGAACGGCTTTTTGACTCAAGGCGCTCCGGAACTGGTCTTTGGACTGGGGGGCGAGGAAACCGGAACGTTGACGGTGACGTGGCCTGGAAGAAAGACAGAGTCTTTTGGGGTGGTCGGCCGGGATCAGCGTGTTCTTCTGATCGAGGGAAAGGGCAAGGCTCAACGTCGAGTTGCCCAGACCTTTGCCTTCGCCGATCCGACCCCTCCAGGGCTGAAGGTGGACGTGGGTGATCGACTGGAGGCCATCACGGTTCTTGATGTCGATGGAAGGGAGAGCGCTCTATCCCTCTCTTCAGAAGGCGAGACCTACCTGAATTTCTGGGCCAGTTGGTGCTCGGGTTGCAAGGCTGAAGCGGCAGCGCTCGATGAACTTGATCAACAGGCGGGAGTGCAGGTCATTGCGGTGTCTGTTGATGTCCCGGAAGAGAGAACTGCCGCCGCATCCTTTCTCCAAAAGAGAGGTCTTGGATATCAATCTGCTTTCATCAGCCGTCAAATGATCGAGGAGGTTCTCGATGTCGATCGCCTCACTCTTCCCACAACCCTTGTTCTCGATTCGGATGGCACGATTCAGCGCGTGATCAAAGGGCGCATCGACAGCTAAATACCTTGTCTCGTCTGTGCGGGGACGTTGTGCCACCGAGAGGGGGGATTCGCTAAGGTGATCCTTCCATGACACGTGACGGACTTTTCAGATGACTACGACTCGCATCCAGGTTCCCCTCCTCGATCTCAAGGCCCAGTACGCGTCTCTTCGGGAAGAGATTCGACCGGTCATTGATGAGATTTTTGAAAGCCAGTGGTTTATTGGTGGGCCCCATGTGACGGGTCTTGAAGAAGATCTCGCGGCCTACGTGGGAGGTGCTTCGGCGGTGGGTTGTTCGTCGGGAACGGACGCGCTGATCTTGGCCCTCATGGCTTTAGGAGTGGAAGCCGGGGACGAAGTGGTCACGACGCCCTACACCTTTTTTGCCACGATCGGGTCGATTGCACGGCTGGGCGCTGTTCCCCGTTTTGTCGACATTGACCCCGAGACCTACAACATCGATCTCTCTGGCGTGGAGAAGGCTGTCAACGAACGGACAAAGGTCATTCTTCCCGTCCATCTCTTTGGCCAGTGCGTCGAGATGGAGGCGCTCACCTCCCTGGCCGATGCCGCTGGGATTCCCGTTGTGGAAGACGCCGCCCAAGCGATCGGTGCTCGGGATGCGGGCGGGGGCAAGGCGGGCTCGCTTGGCCGAGTGGGGTGTTTTTCATTTTTCCCCAGCAAAAATCTTGGTGGCGCGGGAGACGGGGGAATGGTGACCACAGTGGACGAAGATCTTGGACACCGGATGGCGGTTCTTCGAAATCATGGGATGGAACCGAAGTATTATCACAGTTTGTTGGGCGGGAACTTCCGTCTCGACGCGATTCAAGCTGCTGTTCTTCGGGTGAAACTCGCTCATCTTGACGAGTGGCACGAGAAACGGAGGGGCAACGCGTCTGATTATCGCCGCCTTTTTGAAGAAGCGGGATTGTTGGACAGGGTTTCTCTTCCGAAAGAACGGGACGGGGTCTACCACATCTACAATCAATTCGTGATCCGAGTCTCTTCGGAGAGTCGGGACGATCTTGTGGAACACCTTCACGAGATGGATATCGGCTGTGAGGTTTATTACCCCGTGCCCTGCCATCTGCAAAAGTGTTTCGCCGGGTGGGGATACGGTGCGGGAGATTTCCCAGAATCAGAGAAGGCGGCTTTGGAGACGCTGGCTCTTCCCATCTATCCCGAACTGAATGACGAACAGAAGGCTGCTGTCGTCGATGGCATTGCCGAGTTCTTCTCGTGAGATCACAGAGGGCATTCTGACCGGTTATGTGCGGAATCGCGGGCAAACTCTGGCTCGATTCCACTCGTCCCGCTGATGCGGAAACCGTCTCTGCCATGGCGGAGCGTCTGACGCACCGAGGTCCGGACGACGGCGACGTCGTGAGCGAAGGACCGGTGGCGTTCGGTCATCGACGGCTGTCGATTGTTGACCTCTCAAAAAAGGGTCGCCAGCCCATGACCAGTCACGACGGAACCTGCCTTCTGGTTGTGAACGGGGAGATCTACAACCACGAAGATTTGAGAGAAGAGTTAACTGCCCGAGGTCACACGTTTCGCTCTCGTTGTGACTCGGAGGTGTTGCTGCCTCTGTATCAGGAGTACTTCTCTTCCGAGGGGCCGGCATGTTTCGATCGCATCGAAGGGATGTATGCCTTCGCCCTGTGGGATCAGGCGTCACGGCGTCTGATTCTGGGCAGGGATCGAACGGGCCAAAAACCTCTGGTGTGGGGTTGGGTTGGCGAGGAGGGGAATCCTGACGGACTCGTTTTTGCGAGTGAACTCGAAGCCCTTCTTCCCGAACCCGGGCTCGACCGACGTCCCGACTGGGACGCACTTTCCGATTATCTGGCATTCCGGGTGGTTCCCCACCCACGTTCAGCATGGCGAGGCGTTTCCAAACTGCCTCCGGCCACGATCATGGTGGTGGAAGAGGGAAAGGCGCGAACTGAGCGAATCTGGCGTCTGGCTCCGGGATCCGATGAGACGGCGCATCTTTCCTTCGAGGAAGCGGCTGAGGGTGTTCGGGATCGGTTCGAGCAAGCAGTGCGACGACGGTTGATGTCCGATGTCCCTCTGGGGGTCCTCCTTTCTGGCGGGACGGATTCGGCGGCCATCGTGGCTGCGATGTCTCGCGTGGGAAGCGGCCCCATCAAAACGTTTACGATTGGATTTGAAGAGGCGGCCTGGGATGAGTCAGCCCGCGCTCGAGCGGTGGCGAATCATTTTGAAACGGAACATCACGAGGAAATCCTTCGTCCCGATGCTGTTGGCCTCTTGGACGATCTACTCCACCATTACGGGGAGCCCTTTGCGGACAGTTCGGCACTTCCCACATTCTTGGTGAGCCGTCTTGCCCGTGAACAGGTCAAGGTTGCTCTGACGGGAGACGGCGCCGACGAGAGTTTCGCTGGCTACGATCGCTACCGGGCTCTTCACATCGCGGAGCGACTTTCGGGGAGGGCGGGAATGCCGGTGCGCCTTGCTCTGCGCTGCGCTGCGGGGCTGATTTCCCCCTTCGTGGAGAAGGGCCATCGGGCGCCTGGGACACGGCTGCAGCGTCTCCTTGGCCCTCTTGATTCGCCGCCTCGCCATCGAAATCACATCTGGCGTCTTGGCATGGAGGAATCGTTTCGCGAGAGACTTCTCACCCGGGAAGGAAAAGACCGATTCGGCGAGCCAACCCATTATGGAGCGAACAACGATCTCCCGCTTCGCCTCAACGAAGCTCTCGTCTTGGATCATGAGCATTACCTGCCTGATGATATTTTGGTGAAGGTGGATATCGCATCGATGGCTCATGGATTGGAAACTCGCTCACCTTTCCTGGACCGAGAGTTGATGGACTACACGGCCGCTCTCCCAGGCTCTTACAAGTTGACGGGGGATGCATGGAAGGGAGGGAGGAGCAAAGCCGTTCTCAAGGAGGCGCTTAGACCAATGCTCCCCAAAGGCATGATGTCAGGGCCCAAACGCGGGTTCGGTGTTCCCCTCGACGCGTGGTTTCGCGGCCCTCTGAGGGACCACGCTCGGGAGATTCTTTTATCGCCGGAGGCCTGCAGGCGAGGGCTCTTTTCCCCCGATGCCGTGGGTGTCCTTTTGGAGGGGCATGCCAAGGGGAGGGTTGCGGCGCACGAAACACTCTTTACCCTGCTGTGTCTTGAACGTTGGTTTCTTCGCCAGGATGCCCTCACGTGACCACTCTTCGACGCGATCTTCTTTGCTGGATGGACCTTGAGATGACCGGACTCGATCCGGCACAGAACGTCATCGTGGAGGTGGCGACAGTCCTGACGGACGCAGATCTCAACGTGGTGGCGGAGGGCCCTGAGATTATTGTTCAGGCTTCAGAGGAACACCTCGGTCGCATGATTCCCTACGTCAAAGAGATGCACGCCAAGTCGGGGTTGACCGAACGGATTCAGCAAAGCAGTACGAATCTGGCCGATGCGGAGCGGGAGACTCTCGCTTTTCTGAAAGAACATTGCGCAGAGAGAACAACGCCTCTTTGCGGGAATTCCATCTGGTGCGATCGGATGTTTCTCAAGGCGCAGATGCCGCGGGTGGATGCTTGGCTGCATTATCGGACTGTCGACGTGAGTTCGTTTAAGGAAGTCGCGGTCCGGTGGAATGTGACGGCGGCTGCCGGGGCGCCTAAGAAGGGAGACCAACACAGGGCGAAGGAGGACATTTTGGAGTCCATCGCGGAACTTCGTCATTACAGGAAGAGTTGGCTCGATCCGAAAAAG
>JAZALG010000099.1:0-5479 GCA_036229545.1 Planctomycetota bacterium
ATACCGTCAACACAACAAGGGCCAGACCTCCGATGATGAGGAAGGAGATCACAACTTATCCACCTTCGCCGCCATGACGAAATCGGCTTCAGCGAGTCCACCAATTTTGTGGGTGTAGAAGGTCAAAGACACCTTGCCCCAGCCGAAGGCGATATCCGGGTGGTGGCCCTGTTCCTCGGCGACTTCTCCCACCTTCACTACGAAATCCAACGCGGAACGAAAGTCCGGGAAGGTGTAGTCCCGATGCAGGTGGTGATTATCGATGACCGTCCATTCGGGGGTCTGTTCCGCAAGAGGGGTGATTGCCTCAGGCGAGAGGGGGGGCATTCCTCCCTGGCAGGGGACGCAGGTTTGATCAGCGAGGCTCATGGTTTTCTCTCAGAGTTGGGATGGCGAAAGGATTGACCAGTCAAGGTCTCAAGTCAATCTTCTGAAGAGGTTCGTCTGGAGGAACGATTGATTGCTGGTAGATTGAAGGCAGGGATGCGGGTGAATGCAATCATGGCACAGAGAGAAAACGGATGTTGATCACGGCACTCGTGACGCCTTTCACTGAGGATTCAAAGGATCTTGACCTCCCTCGGTTGCAGGAGTGGGTGGCTTTCCAATTGGATTGTGGCGTCGACCGTGTCCTGCTCATGGGAACAACAGGAGAAGGTGCCTCACTCAGAGAGTCTGAGAGAGACGTGCTTCTTGAGGCTTGCCGGGAGGTGGCCCGACCCTCCCAGATCATGGTGTCACTTGGCCTGGGGCGAGTGGATCAATTGGTGGACAGGGGTCATCGTGCCCTGTCCCAGGGCGTTCAGGATCTGCTCGTGGTCGATTACCCCTATGTGGGAGCGAGTAGTACCGACCTTCGGCGTCATCACTATGGACCTTTGGCAGAGGCCCTGCCGGAGTCCTTTCTCGTTCCCTATGCCGTCCCCTCTCGAACGAGTTGCTTCATGCTCCCCGAAGATCTCGCCCGCCTGCACGAGGACTATCCTCAAGTTGTCGGCGTCAAAGATGCCACGGGCTGTCTCGATAACATGCGATCCGTTCGGCAACTCCTCGGAGAGAAGTTCGTTCTTCTCTGTGGAGAGGACGGTTTGATCGGGGAGAGCCTTCTCGCTTCCGACATCCGTGCACACGGTGCGGTTTCCTTTGCCGCGAACTTGGCTCCTGATCTTTTCTCCACGCTTGTTCAGGCTGGGTTGGATGGGGATGCCGTTGCTGTCGAGGCGGTGTCCCAGCCGGTGAAGGCGATCGCTTCGCTTGTCTCCATTACGGCGATCGAAAACCTGTCTCTGCACGGCAAGGTGCGGAATGTGTCTCAGCGATATCGCAATCCCCTGCCTTTGAAAACGGCCTTGGGTGTCATGGGGGCCCATGGGGGGCCCTGCCGACCACCCCATGGAGCCATGGGCAAGGCGGGTGCCGAAGCTGTCGCTTCGATCTGCGCAATGGTGGAGAGAGATTTCCCAGGGGTGTTTGATTCACTTCGCCGGGCTTGGGGGACAGATGCAGGGGTGTTCGACGATTTGACCGCTGGAGTGGAAACTGTCAGTCCATGAAGGTATCCCCGCTCACTGTCGTGAAGGTCGGAGGGTCTCTGTTAGAAACGGCTGAAGACTTGAGCCGTGTGGGAAACGCTGTCGCAGCACGGCGAGCGAGCGGGGAGAGGCTCCTTGTGGTCGTGTCGGCATTGCAGGGTGTGACGGATCGGCTTGAACAGGCTTGCCAACAGGTCCTCGACCCTCGATCAGGGGGCGAACTTGTTCGGGAGGTGATGGACAGCCTCAAAAATCAGCATGAGCAGGCGATGGTGGAACTCGCAGACGCCGAGACCCTGCGTTTTCGGATTCAGCCGGTCCTTGATGGAGTAGAGAGATTGCTCACAGGCATTCGCCTCACCGGAGAGGTGACCGAACGGATTCATGACCTTGTTCTTGCCCACGGAGAACGGTTGAGCGCGCCTCTTGTCGCGGCAGCCATCAAAACAGCTGGCTCGGATGCCAGAGACGTGACCTCAGAGGAGGTGGGAATCAAGGCGAGGGGACCCTTTGGACTGGGGTCCTGTGATCTTGAGGCAACAGAGGAGGGTCTCGAGTCGATCCAGCACGAATTGCACGATCGGGTTCTCGTGCTGACCGGTTTCTATGGGGTCAATCGGGATGGCGACATCGTTCTGTTTGGCCGGGGGGGGACCGACTACACCGCGGGGATGGTCGCGGCCGGTCTTGATGCGGCGTCTTTAGAACTCTGGAAGAACGTGGCGGGGTTCCTCTCGGCTGATCCTCTGGCCGTGAAAGATGCCCGGCATGTTGAGGAACTGTCCTACGACGAGGCTTGTGAACTCGGTTACTACGGAGCGCGGATACTCCATCCGCGCTGTCTGGACCCTCTCCGAGGGCGAGAAATTTCGGTTTCTGTGCGCTCGATCGAAGCCGCCGAGGAGATGGGCACGCGACTGGTCCCCGAACGAACAGGGGATCTCTCCCGTGTTGCCGCCTTGGCTGTGCGCCACGGTGTCGGCGTGGTCAGAGTCCAGGGAGCTGCCATGGTGAACGAGCCCGGGGTCGCCGGCGCCATCTTCAAGGCTGTCGGAGACGCTGGGATCAATATCGATGTGGTTGCCACGGCGATGACCTCTGTTTCGTTCACGGTGAGCGATGAGGAAGTTCCCCTCGCCCTGCGTACCCTGCGGCTGATGCAAGAGGAGGGTGTCACGGGGATGGAAAAGATTGATGTTTTTCGTGATGCCGCCCTTGTGGGTGTCGTGGGCGATGGTTTGTCGGGTGACATGGGAATCGCCTCACGCATCATGGAACGACTGGCCCATGAGGGGGTGGGGGTCCATCTGTTTTCACATGGCCCGGGAGACGTCAGTCTCAACTGCGTTGTGTCAAAGGAAGATGCCGCCTTGGCAACTCAAGCGCTCCACGAAACGTTTTTTGCGACGGTTCAAGTTGGCGATGAAGAGGATGGGAGAGGCGGAGAGTCTGGAGACAGGGCTGTCACGGACTGAATGTCGTCGATGGGACAGCGGTAGACACTGGACCTTTTGGAGGGGATGGTGGTGCGCCTGTTGGAGGCTCCGAATGTCCGGCCCAAGCCTGTGCGTCACTCTTTTTTTGATGGGAATCTCAATGGATGCCGCGTTTCCTCAGGGTGACCGCTTGACGGGTGAAACCTTCGCGCCCCGTTCACCTGTCGTGGCACGACAGGGAATGGTCTGCACGAGTCAGCCATTAGCCGCATCGATTGGACTCGATGTTCTGAAGGCTGGGGGGTCGGCGGTGGATGCGGCGATCGCCACGAACGCAGCTTTAGGACTGATGGAGCCTACGGGAAGCGGTGTGGGCGGGGATCTCTTCGCTTTGGTCTGGATGAACGAGGAACGCCGACTGTACGGCTTGAATGGATCGGGACGGGCGCCGAAGGGAATGACCCTGGAGAATCTCAAAGAGAAATTAGGGGAGCAGGATGCGGACCACATCCCGCTTCGATCAGCGTTTTCAGTTTCTGTCCCGGGCTGCGTTGATGGCTGGTTTTCTCTCCACGAACGATTCGGTCGCCTGCCCATGGAGGACTTGCTTGCCCCAGCGATCGAGGCTGCTCGAGAGGGGTTTCCCGTCACCGAGGTGATTGCCTACTACTGGGGCAGTGCCCCTCGGGCCTACCGCGGCTTCGATGAGTTCGAGAGGGTCTTTTTGCCCGAGGGTCGGAGCCCCAAAGAGGGAGAGATTTTCAGAAATCCAGATCTCGCAAAGACCTATGAGGCGATTGCTCGTCGTGGGCGGGAGGGGTTCTATGAGGGGCCCGTTGCAGAAGCCATCGTCGCGGCAGTTGTCGAGGCGGGAGGCGCTTTGGCACTCGATGACCTGAAGGACCACCGTAGCGAGTGGGTGGAAGCGCTTTCTGTTCCCTACCGGGGTTACGAGGTTTGGGAATTGCCTCCCAACGGTCAAGGGATTGCGGCGCTCCAAATGTTGCGCATTCTCGAAGGCTTCGATCTCACGTCGATGGGTTTCGGATCTGCCCAGGCGACTCATGTGCAGGTTGAAGCGAAGAAACTTGTCTATGAAGACCGTGCTCGTTTCTATGCGGACCCATCCTTCTCGTCAGTTCCTCTTGAGGGTCTTCTCTCAGAGGAATATGCGAAGGTCCGTCGAGCGTTAATGGATCAGGATCATGCCGCGCAAAAGGTGCGACACGGAGACCCAACTCTCCAGGATGGGGATACGGTGTATCTCACGGTGGCCGACGCTGAGGGAAACGTCGTGAGTTGGATACAAAGCAACTACACAGGGTTTGGATCGGGCATCGTTCCTTCAGGAACGGGATTCTGTCTTCAGAATCGTGGGAATCTCTTCCACTTAGATTCCTCTCATCCCAATGCCTATGCGCCGGGGAAGCGTCCCTTTCACACCATTATTCCGGCGATGATGACGCGGGAGGGGCAGCCCGTGTTGTCGTTCGGAGTCATGGGAGGTGCGATGCAACCTCAGGGTCACGTGCAGATCGTGACGAATTTGATCGACTTCGGCATGAATGTGCAGGAGGCGGGGGATGCTCCGCGGTGGCGCCACGATGGAAGCAGCGAGCCCACAGGCGTGTTATCGCAAGACGGAGGCGTGGTTCACCTTGAGAGTCAATTCAGGGATGTCGGCTCAGATCTCTCTGACCGAGGGCACCGCGTCGTCATCGATGCCGGTGGGTATGGTGGCTATCAGGGCATCTGGATCGAGGCGATTGGTGATGAGGCTGCTCGGATTTACCGTGGGGGCAGTGAGTCACGGAAAGACGGTCTGGCGATCGGTTACTGATTCAAGGAAATCTATCTATGCCGACCCGTAATAGTGCTCTTGATAGTCTCTGACCATGCGGCGAGCGCTGAACCTCTCTAAGAAGGACACCATGGACCGTCGCATCGTGGCAATCCACTCGACGGGGAGCCCGGCTTCGTTCCTTTGGAAATAGAGGGGGACTACCCTTTGCTCGAGCGTGTCGAAAAGAATCTTGGCGTCCCGTTCCTGGTCGGGTGGTGCGGCTTCGCCAAGTGTGAATCCAACGTCGTCCGAAGCGGCTTCTGCCCACCACCCGTCGGGCACTGAGGCGTGAAGGGCGCCATTGATCACGGCTTTCATCCCCGATGTCCCACTCGCTTCCCGTGGCCATTCCGGTGTATTGAGCCAGCAGTCAGAGCCTCCCACAAGCAGTCTGGAAACGGCCATGTCGTAATCTTCAATGAAGACGATGCGACCGAGGAAATCTTCCTGGCGTGCGATTTCCCACAGGGAGCGAATGGCTTCCTGGCCTCCCCTGTCCGCTGGGTGAGCTTTTCCAGACAGGATGAGTTGAACCGGGCAGTTTTCGTTCGACAGCAAACGGGCGAGTCGTTGGGTGTCGTGGAAGAGAAGGTCTGAGCGTTTGTAAGGTGCGAATCGACGTGCAAAACCGATGGTCAGCGCTTGGGGATTGAGAAGGTTGCTGATGC
>JAZALG010000100.1:0-21617 GCA_036229545.1 Planctomycetota bacterium
CAGAAATCCGCCGGCAAAGGAAGAGCGGGGGTGAGATGTTTGCTGTCCAACTGTTTCAAGACTGACGATTCCCACGAGAAATCGCCCATCGATTCTCGACCGATATTCGGTGCGAAAGCAAAGAGCCCTCGATCATCCAAAAGAACAACTTCTCCCTCGCGTCCATCGAATGCAGCCGGCAGCGGAAGATCTTCCTCCTGCCCCAAGGGACGACGGAAGGTGAGGATCAAAGACCATTCGTTCCCGTCCTCTGGCCGGTCACTGGAGTCCCTGAGATCCAAACGATGGCCACACGCCTCGACTAACGCCACGGCCTCTTCTTCGTCACCCACACGCAGAGCCATCGCTCGGGCACCCCACCAATAGCCCTGCTCAAAAAGCAATCGAGCCGCTCCTAAGGCCGCCTTCCGAGAGGAGGGAAATGAGCGGCCGCGCAGAGCAAAATCGAGCAGAACATCCAAATCCCTTTGGGCGAGCGCCTCGGTGACAGCCTGTTTGTTCTCTGATTCCACAGCAATCCGCCACGCCTCTCCTTCCCCCGACGCTGTGATCAGATCCGCCGCACGATCGACAGCGGACACCAAAGTGCGAGGTCCGAAGGGAACGAAATCACCTTCCGATCGGGCTCGGAGTTGGCGCATAACCTCACCAATCTCCTCCGAGTCCTTCTTTGAGATTGCCTCTTTAAGACGCGTCAGAAGTTCTGCACAGGTTCCATCATCAGCGAGGAGAACTTCAGATCCGTTGTGAAAGCGACTCCCCTCCGGCACAACGAATTGTCCGAACAGCGAGAGACCTCCCGCCGCCCATGCCAACAACACCAACGAAAACCGCGTCATTTCGGCTGGCCAGCCCCATCAGCATCCGCGCCCCGATCAATGACGGGGCCAACAACCTCTGGTGAGATCCGATGCTGTTGTTCAATCCGCCCACGCATGACCGGGTCATCGCGTCCATGCTCCTTCCAGTCCCGATAGCGGTCTGCTTCACGAAGAAGCGTTGATGCTTCCGCCTTCAAAGCTGCATCTCGCCGGTGTAATGCAGCCCTGTCGCGCAAAGCGGGCATGGTCCATGCACCCAGGACAAGGGCAGTGGCGACGAGCAAAAGGAGGGCCAGCCCATAACGACGCAAAACACTCTCCGACGGCTCCATAGACGCAAAACTACCCCTGCGGAAGTCCCGAGCGGAGGGAAAATCAACCAATTCCGCCAGTTCTTATCCCAAAGACCTCTTGTCTTAAGACCTCATGTGAGGCCGTAACGGGCACTGGCGCCTAGTTCCTCTTCAATTCGCAGAAGTTGATTGTACTTTGCGATTCGGTCCGTTCGAGACAGGCTCCCGGTCTTGATTTGTCCTACCCCAGTAGCCACAGCAATGTCCGCAATGATGCTGTCCTCCGTCTCTCCTGAACGATGGCTGATGACGGACGCATAGTCATTCTTTCGTGCCAATTCGATGCAGTCGAAGGTTTCAGTAAGACTTCCAATCTGATTGATCTTAATGAGTACCGCGTTACAGACCCCCTCATCGACTCCCCGCTGAACCCGTTGCGGGTTGGTGACAAACAGATCATCACCCACCAATTGCACCTTCTCTCCCAGCGCCGCTGTCAACTTCTGCCACCCCGCCCAGTCATCTTCATCCAGCCCATCTTCGATGGAACAGAGGGGATATTTCCCAGCCCAATCCTCATAAATCTCAATGAGGTCCTCAGCCGTGCAACTCCGGCCACCTTCTCCCGCAAGCACATAACTGCCCTCTGAACAGAACTCCGAAGCCGCAACATCTAGAGCGATAAAAACCTCCTCGCCGGGCTGATAACCCGCTCGCTCCGTCGCTTCGAGAATAATGGTGATGGCTTCCTCGTTGGACGAAAGGTTAGGTGCAAACCCTCCTTCATCTCCGACCGCCGTATTCAAACCTCGTTCGCGGAGTACCGCCTTCAGAGAATGAAAAATCTCGGCTCCAATCCGCAGTCCCTCCGAGAAGGACGAGGCGCCCCGAGGGACAATCATGAACTCTTGAAAATCCACCGTGTTGTCGGCGTGTGATCCGCCATTGAGGATGTTCATCATGGGGACGGGAAGAATTGACACCTCATCCCCGCCGAGTGCCCGGTACAGAGGAAGGCCGCGGTATGCAGCGCTGGCTCGTGCCACAGCACCGCTAACGCCGAGAATCGCATTCGCTCCAAGTCGCCCCTTGTTTTCCGTCCCGTCGAGGGCGATGAGCATCTGGTCGATCCCCCGCTGATCAGTGACATCCAAGCCCATGACCTTCTCTGTGATCTCGCCATTCACGTGTGCAACAGCGTTTTGCACCCCTTTGCCCAGATAACGCGCCGGGTCTCCGTCTCGCAACTCCACGGCTTCATGGGTGCCAGTGGAAGCACCGGACGGAACAGCCATGCGGCCTTTTGCCCCGGAAGCCGTGGTCACCTCAGCTTCCAAGGTTGGATTACCCCGCGAGTCGAGAATTTCGCGCGCAACGACGCTCGTAATAGAGGACATGGAAAAACTCACAACAAAAACAGGTCCTTAGAGGGCCAAAGACGTTCAGTCCCTGGCCTCCCCAAAAGTGGCAGATTGATCCTACGCCGTCTCTTCGAGGAGAGGAAGAGCGACCGGCCCGTCAGTGGCTAGCCCTGTTCGGCCTACAGGCTGGATCGGTACCGTGGGTCGTTATGAGATGGCCATTCACACATTACGGCACCCAGACGCTCTTTACCTTTACCGGCATTTTCATCCTCCTCATGCTCTTTGCCGGTAACTTCGGAAGACCTCTGGGTTCGATCCTGAGTTTCATCGGAGTCATGGGGTTCATCCTTGTCGTGTGGTTCTTCCGTGACCCAGAACGCTTCGCTCAGGGCGGGGAAAATGAACTGATCTCCCCCGCTGACGGGATGGTGGCAGACATCGTCACCCTCTTCGATCCCGACCTTGAGGAGGAGGTTCTGCGGGTCGGTATCTTCCTCTCGGTAACCGATGTTCACGTGAACCGAGCACCCTGTAGCGGGAAGGTCACCAAGGTCACCCGCCGTCCAGGTCAGTGCCATGACGCACGGGACAGTCGCACGCCCGATGAAAACGAAGCTGTGACGCTTGTCCTCGAAAGGGAGGATAACCGGCAGATTGGCGTCCGGCAGTTGACAGGATCGATTGCTCGTCGAATCCTCTGTCCCCGCTCAGAAGGCGATCGCCTCTCTCGAGGAGAGAGATACGGGATGATTCGTTTTGGATCCCGGACCGAACTCCTCGTTCCACATACTGCGCTTGAAACGACCCTCGTGAGAGTCGGTGAGAAGGTACGAGGCGGAGAAACTCTTCTCGTCACCTTGAAGGACTCCCGAGAAGAGTCACCGACGTCATGAAGAAGAAAAACCGGCTCATCCCCATCATTCCAGCGGCTTTCACACTCGCCAATTTGTTGTGCGGATTTGTGGCGATGGCAAAGGCCGCCGACGCCCTTCAGGCTTCAAGGGGTGCCGGACCCTTCGACCAAGAATTCAGTCGACTCATCCTCCATGGCTGCTGGTTCATCATCGCGGGCATGATCTTTGACGGACTCGACGGTCGAATTGCACGCCTCACACACCAGACATCTCCCTTCGGTGCAATGCTCGACAGCCTGTCAGATATGGTGACTTTCGGTATGGCACCGGCTTTCATGGCCAAGGTTGCTTACGAACACGGAATGCGCGAAATGGGGCTCGTCTATCGCCCACCCGTTGTCACGCTTCTTTGTGCACTGTTCGTCATGGCCGCAGCCCTGCGCCTTGCTCGATTTACGGTCATGAAAAAAGACGAGAATCTCGGCGTCAATACCTTCGCAGGCCTACCCTCTCCGGCCGCAGCTGTAACTCTCATGGGCGCGCTCTTCTTCATTTTTGAATCTCACACCGAACTCGGAATGATCTCCGCTGAAACAACCCAAACCCTCCGCGAACTTCTCCTCAGGGGACTTCCAGGTGTCGCGGTCATCTTGGGCCTGCTGATGGTGAGCAAGGTCCCCTACGTCCACCTGTCCAACAAGTACATCGGTCACCGCGTGGGCCCCGGAACGGTCATCCGCCTCGCGGTCTTTTTCATGGCCATTGCAATCTTCCACGAATGGTTTCTTTTTGCGGCAAGCCTCACCTACGTCCTCGGAGGCATGTGGATGGCGTGGAGAGCAAAGTCAAAAGGGACCAAAGTCGATTACGAATTTCCCGCCCCGAGCACTTTCGGACTCGACGGAGATGACGGAGATGACGGAGATGACGGAGATGACGACATCAAGGACACCTTGACATGACCCGGGCTCTCGTTGCGGTGGGCAGTAATCTCGGTCGCCGAAGAAATGCGATCGAGTCCGGGCTCCGACGGCTGAACGAACTCCCCCAGACGAGAATCCTGGCGACCTCGCTCCTGCGGGAAACCGCACCGAGAAATTGCCCTGCAGGCAGTCCTCCCTTTGTCAACGGAGCCGTCACCCTCGATACCCTCTTATCACCGCAGGACCTCCTACACGGCATGCAGCAAATTGAAGACTCGCTCGGCAGAAAACGGGCGGAGCCCAACGCCCCTCGAACTCTCGATCTTGATCTCATTCTGTTTGGTGACGAAATCGTGGACGAACCGGATCTCATCGTCCCCCACCCTCGAGCTGATCAACGATCCTTTGTTCTTGAGCCAGCCGCTGAAGTGGCTCCGGACATGGTCCACCCACTTTTGAACCGAACCGTCAAAGAATTGGCCGACACCCTTCCATGAAGATCTTCGACGATCTTAAGGGCATCACTTCCGCCTGTAGAGAATCGGCCGCCAGCGGTTCTCTCGGGTTCGTTCCGACGATGGGAGCCATACACGAGGGGCATCTTTCCCTCGTTCACCAAGCACAAAAACACTGTGACACCGTCGCCGTCTCAATTTTCGTCAACCCTCTCCAGTTCGGCCCGGATGAAGATCTCAAGGCATAACCCCAACCCCTGAAAAACGACACTTCCCTTCTCAAAGACGCCGGGGTCGACCTGTTATTGGTTCTCTCTTCAGAGGAAATGTACCCCGAAGGTTTCACCACTCGTGTCGTGCAGGGCGATGCCATGAAAATCCTCGAAGGCGCTTCCCGCGAAGGGCACTTCGAGGGTGTCCTCACTGTCGTGGCAAAAATGTTTTCCATCGTCCGTCCACATCAGGCCTATTTTGGACAAAAAGATTTTCAGCAGAGCGTGCTCATTCGTCGCATGACCTCTGACTTAAATCTTGAAACGGAAATCGTCCAGTGTGACACCGTTCGAGAATCTGATGGTCTCGCCCTGTCCAGCCGCAACACATACCTTGGGGAAGAGGATCGGAGAAAAGCCCTCGGCCTGGTTGGTTCCCTGATCGCCGCAGAACAGTGTTTCCAGGCGGGAGAACGCTCGGCCAATCGGTTGGAGCAAACTCTTCGGACTGCCTTCGCCGAGGAACCCGGTGTGGCCGTGGATTACGCGCGCATCGTGGATGACGGACTCCGGTTTCCTCAAGAAATCCACGAAGGTCATGTGGCAGTCGTCGCCGCTTGGGTCGGCAGCACCCGGCTCATTGATAACCATCGGCTCGGGGATCCTCTGGGACCCTTCACAACAAACAAAGCCTCGGGAACATGACCGTCACACCTCCGATCGAGAAACCCGCTGCGCAGGAAAAACAACTTCACGTTGATGCTCCGGCCAAGATCAACCTCTACCTCGAAGTCAAAGGCAACCGTCCCGACGGGTTCCATGAAATCGTGACCATCATGCAGACCATCGACATGGTCGATCGCATCACCCTCACGGCCACGAAAAGATCTCCAGGAGATCTCGCCCAGAGTGCCGACATCCAACTAACGGTGCATGACCAAAGGCCTCCCAAATTGGATCATCACGACCTTCCTCCGCCGGAAGACAATCTTGCCTGTCGTGCCGCGGCCGCCCTTTTAGATGCCGCACAAGCCACGAGTGAGGTGGCGATCCACATCGACTTGGTCAAAAAGATCCCCCTCGGAGGAGGTCTGGGCGGAGGGAGCAGCGATGCCGCCTCCGTCTTGATGGGCGTGAACCAACTTCTCGGCAATCCCGTCGGTGAAAACAAACTGAGAGATCTGGCGGCTCAGTTGGGAAGCGACGTCCCTTTTTTCCTGACAGGGGGAACAGCCCTGTGCACAGGGAGAGGTGAAATCGTCAGACCAATTGTGAGTCCCCAGCCCTTCGACGTGGAACTCCTCTTTCCAGGTATCCACTCCCCCACAGCAGAGATCTACAACGAACTTCCAGATCCACCTGTCTCGGAACCCAACCTTCACGACCTCGAGAAGTTGGTCAAAATCATCGACAACGCCTCCCCTCGCGACCTAGAACAGTGCTTCAGGAATGATCTGGAAGATCCAGCGTCACACGTCATTCCTAAACTTCGGCCTCTCCTAGCCCTTCCCGGATGGCACCTCAGTGGAAGCGGAAGCACCCTGTTCTCCTATATCGGGATCGGAGCCGACTCCGCCACGACCGAACGTATTGATCACCCCCTATGTGTCATGCGTACCTCTGGCAGATTTTCCTAACGATCGCCCTTTCTGCTTGAGATCATCCCCTGTCGGAGGTGTGTTCAGGCTTCGGGAGGGATGCTGTGGAAATCACCGAAACCAGCGTGAAACTCGTGGATCAAGGCAAGGAGCGCCTACTCGCGTTCTGCACCGTGACCTTCAAGGATGCCTTCGTCGTTCGGGATGTAAAAATCATCGACGGTCCCCGGGGGCCCTTCGTTGCCATGCCGAGCCGTAAGGTGATGGACCGCTGCGGTCAATGCCACAGCAAGAACCACCTCCGTGCTGTCTATTGCAATGAATGCGGGCAGCGTCTGGATCCCACACGTGCGCCAGAAGACGCACGTGGTCGTCCACGACTCCACGTCGACGTTGCTCACCCCATCAATCAGGAATGCCGAGCAGAAATCGAATCCCAGATTCTCCACGCCTACGATGAAGAGTGCCAACTCGCCGAAGAACCCGGCTATGTCACGACATCTCTCGGAGATGACCACGACTTCTCCTTCGATCCTTCACCCTACGCATCACCTGACGAGGAAGAGCCGAAGGAGCTCCAGGCAGGCTGAAGTGAACCACCCGCCCCTTTTCATTGCTGGCGCAGGAGCCGCTGGCATGGCAATCAGCCAGGGTCTCCAGAGGGGAGGCTGGCCTGTTGGAGAGGTGGCCTGCCAAACCCTTGAAAAAGCCGTTCAGCGTGTCGCGGCACTCGGAGACGGAGAGCCTGTCTGTTTTGACGATATGTGCCATCCGAGTCGGCCCACCCCGAAGGATCCCGTCATTTTACTCGTGAGTGTTCCCGACGATCACATCCGATCCTGTGCTTCACGACTCGCCGCACGCCCCTGGGCGGAGGGCTCTGTTGCTCTTCACCTCTCCGGATCAATGGAAGTCGATACCCTGGCCGACCTGGCAGCGTCTGGTTTAGCGATCGGGGGATTTCATCCCCTCCGAAGCCTGATCAACAACGATGAGGGTGAGAACCCGCTGGCGGGAACCGTTCTCGCCATCGAGGGTGACCCAGCGGCCATCGACCAGTGTAAAAAAATGGCCGCGACCCTCGAAGGACGTCCCTTCCTCCTTGCCCCAGAATCCCGTGCAGCCTGGCATGCCGCCGCAACCCATGCGTGCAGCCATCTCGTTTCCCTCGTGGATCAGGCACTCGACCTCATGGAATCTGCGGGACTCGACCGGAATGAGGCTCTCCACGCCTTAGAGCCGCTCCTCGAATCCACGCTCACCAACCTGGGCCGACTTGGGCCCAGTAAAGCTCTCACAGGACCCGTAGTGCGGGGTGACCTTGGGGCAATCCTCCGTCATCTCCAAGCACTCGGAAATACTTCCGAAGATGTGGGCACAGCCTATCGGGCTCTCGCTCGCCGCGCCGTCCGCCTCGCCCGTCAGGACTGCAATCTTGATGATGATCTCGCCGCAGAAATTATTCGCGCCCTCACTGGATCGAGTTCGTGACGGCACTTCTCGTCGCGACGCTTATGGCAAACCGCCCCTCAGAAGCGACCGAGCCTTTGAGTCGCCCCCCAGGGGAAGCCGACTTCCTCGAACTGAGACTCGATGCACTCCAAACCCCCGATCCTGCCACCGTATCCAAACTGCTCAGACTCCCTCGAAGCATCCCCGTGATTGCGACCTGCCGTGCAGAAAGCCAGGGGGGGCGATTCTCGGGGAGCAATGCGAAGAGGCTCGATCTCCTCCGAACCGCGGCTGAAGAGGGGGCTGATTTCCTCGATCTCGAGGACGGAGAGTTGGATGACCTCCCCGATGCCGTCCCAGGAGAACGGATCGCAAGCACACATCTGTCTCGCTTTGTCCCCCGCCTCTCCGCTTTGGCTCAGCGCATCGCACAGCGTGGTGCCCAATTTGGGAAACTCGCCGTGCCAGCGTCTGACCCATCCCAACTGATGCGACTGCTCCATCTGCAAGAGGAAATGGGCAGTCAGTTCGCTGTAGTACCTACCGGCCCCCTCGCTCTTGCGGGAAGAGTGATGGGCCTCCAGCGTGGCGCCGCACTCTGCTACGGGGCTGTCCACACAGAAAACCCGGGCCATCCGGATCAACCCTCCTTCGCACAGTTGCAGGAGATCTATCACCCCCATCTGGTGAGACCTTCCACCCGCTTTTATGCCGTCATTGGAAAACCCATCGGCCACAGCCATTCGCCCGCATTTCATAACGCTGTGTTTCGCGCAACAGGTACCGACGCTCGGTTCGTCCCACTGGAGGTAACGGGGGTCGCCGCGGTCCTCACGGAGGCCGACGACTTGCATCTCGATGGAATCGCCGTCACCCACCCCCTCAAAGAAGAAGCCGTTGAAATCGCGGCTTCCGCTCTCCCTGACTCAGAGGCCACGGGCGCCGCCAACACCCTCGTACGAACAGACCTGGGATGGCAAGCCAGAAACACCGACTGGAAAGCCGGCTGCGATCTTCTCCCTCGCCTTCTTAGAAACTGGCGACGGAAACATGAAGGTCGCATCCCTCGCGTCCTCCTCATGGGCTCGGGCGGGGCTGCCCGAGCACTGGCTGTGTCCCTCTTCAACGAAGAAATCGAGATGGCCATCTGGTCACGGACGGCATCTCATGCCCAAGCACTTGCTGATTTCCTGTCCCCCCCTCTCTCTCCGACCGTCGTGACGGATCTTGAAAGTTATCCTGCAGACCTCGTCATCAACGCCACCCCCATCGGCATGCCCGGCGTCGATCCACACCCAGAAAACATCAGTGCACAAATTTTTAATGACGGCGGTCTCAGCGTAGACCTCGCGTATGGCTCGGCCGATTCCCCCTTTCAAAAGGCCGCAAAAGAAGCAGGAGCACATCTGACCACGGGGGTAGATTTCTTTCTTCTCCAGGCAAAACGGCAAGCAGAAGTCTTCCTTCAACAATCCCTTCCGCCAGAAGTTCTTAAGCAGGGCGCTGATGCTGTTCGACAGAAAGAGGCAAGTTGACTCACTCGCCCTTAATCCGAGTCGATGAGATAGGATGAAATGCCTGCTCTGAACCAGCCGAGTACCCATGACGCCGTAGTCCAACGATCGACCTCCCCATTAGGCTGTCGCCCATGCGATCGCTAAACATCACCTTCGCCAACCTCAACAACACCATCTTTGCGGATGGTTCCCGCATCCTCTCCGCAAAAATGCGGGAGATGGGGCACACCGTCACCTACGTCTGTCTGACTCAAGACGGCGAGAACTACTATGCCGAAGACGTCCTCTCCCAGTTCAGCCGTCTTGTAGGCGAAGCGGACACCGAGGTTCTTCTCTACTCATTCCTGTCCGACAATTTCCTTCGCGCCTCGCGGGTCACCGAGCGCATCTACCGCGATCACCCCGACGTCGATCAGGTCTGGGGTGGTGTCCACTGCACCATCGCGCCCGAAGAGGCCATTGAGCACTGCAAGATCGTCATTCAAGGGGAAGGCGATCTGGCTCTTCCCGAGTTCATCGAAAAATATGCGAACGGCGAAGACTATTCCGAGACCCCCAACATCTGGGTCCGCGAGGACGACGGAACGATCAAGAGCAACCCCATGAGAGAGTTGCTCGTCGATCTCGACGACATGCCCTGGCCGGACTATGAAATCGACAGCCACCACATTCTTGACGAGGGCACCATTAAGCCCATGACCGTTGAGTTGTTGGAGAAGTACCACAACAACGCTCCACTCGGATTTCCCACCTACCCGGTCCTGTCGAGCAGAGGCTGCGCCTTCCGCTGTAGCTTCTGCTACAACGCCACCTACAAGCAGATCTTCGCCGGGCAGAAGTCCGTCCGCTTCCGCAACCTCATCGATGTGGTGGACGAACTCCGTGTCATGAAAGACCGCTTCCCCTTCTTTCGGTCCTTCTTCTTCAGTGATGACGATTTTTTCCTTCGGCCCCTCAAACAGTTGGAAGAATTTCGGGACTACGCGAAGGAGAAGATTCCGGATCTCTTGTTCGATGCCTGGTGGGGAAGTACGGCGACCCCAGCCTCACTGAACAAAGAAAAACTGGACCTCATGTATGAGATTGGCTTCCGGGTCGCCGCTGTGGGCGTGCAGACGGGAGCTGAGGAGTTCAACCGGCGAGTCTATGACCGAGATTTCCCGAACCGTTTGTTCCTCGACAAGTCATGGATGATTGACAAGTACTACGGACGAAAAATGGTTGTGACCTGTGATTTCATTGTCGACTGCCCCTATGAGACCGACGCGGACACCCTCGAATCGGTTCGCCTGATCGAACAGATGCCCCCCTGGTTCAGTCTTGCGGTCTTCACCTTTGTGTTCTACCCGGGATCTCCTCTCTACAAGAAGGCGTTGGAGGCCGGAGAAATCACTTCCGATCCCGAACTCTACAACGCCAAGAGTTTCCAGCCCTTCGAGCATCGTGGGCACACCTACGTCAACCACGTCATGATCGCCTTCGGTTGCATGAACTACATCATGCCCCGCTGGATCAAACGGCTGCTTATCAGCCAGCCCATGGTCTGGCTGGGCCAACGAACACCGCAGAAGATCCTGGATCTTGTGAATTGGAAACCCATCTACAACCGTCTCTGGGCGTACAACCAGGGGCGGGCTCTCGGCCTAGTCAACCGCCCCCAACGCTGGTGGAACCTTTGGAACCTCTTTGGCAAAAGCATGAAAAAGGAACTCCCTGCCACAGAGGCCGAGGTCATGCAGGAACGAACCGACGTCGACCAATGGACCAAGGGCAGCCTTACGGGGTGAATTCTCCCTGTTAGGGTGGCTGGGACGCTTGTTTTCCAAAGGATCGGACGAGATGTGGGATGCTGTCATCCTGCAACATAGAATCCTGTCGCTGTGTCCTCCGAGACCCCACTAACTCGTCAACTCGGATCAGGTCTCTGTGCTCTTTTAGGCGCAGTCGTCGCGCTCACGGGAAGCGCCCTTCCTGACGCAGCCCTCCTCCCCGCGGTGGATCGTCCACTCCCGAGAGCTGCAGGCCTTCTCATGGTCGGCATTCTTCTGGCGGCTGGATGGCTTCTCATGGAGAGAAACCGCCGAGATCTCTCAAAAAAGACTCCTCTCTACCTTGGCGTCGTCATGGTCGTCGGCGGCTTCATCGCAGCGGCCCTGCTCCCCGTCATCCGGGAGTTCGTCGATAATGCTCTTCGATCGGGAGATGCCCAGGCCTACTACCCCACCGTTGCCCTCGCTGTTCTGATGCTGGGCTCTCCCTTCCTGCTTCCCCTTGGAGCCTTTGCGCACGTTGCCCTCTGTCAACCTCGCAAGATGGCGTGGATTTCGTTCCTCCTGGGTTCCTCGGTTGGACTCCTCCTCAGTCCGTACCTCGGCGAAGTGCTTCTCGGGCGTCAAGTCACACTGCAAACCTGTGCCCTCCTTGGAGGGTGTGCCGCCGTCCTGATGTCTCAGGCTGCCCCCCTCGTGATCGAGAAAAGGCGTCTTCTCAAAGGCAGCCCTCTTCTTCTGCTCACCGCAGCGGGAGCCATCACCCTCCTGGGGCGCCTCCTTCTTGTGATCGTCGATCGGTCCGGACTGGGGCTGCCACTCTTGATTGCTGCGACAACCTTCGGCGCCGCTCTCGGCGCTGTTTTTCCAGGCCGCTGGGCAAGTTGGGCTCTCGTGGGCTGGATTTTGGGCAGCGGTGCCTTCTTTGACGCGGCAGGAACCGTAACTTCCTTTGGGAACCGCGATCTCATCGGGGATCTGTTCATCTTGAGTCTGGCCGGGATTCCCTTTGGTGTTCTCATCGGCGCACTCACCAACACGGAGGGCAGGGGCATTACCCATGGATGGACCCCCCTCCTCCTTGTCGTCCCTGTCCCCATCGTTCTCTGGCTCGCTCTCCCACGGATCGAGCCATGGCCTCTTTCGTGTCTTCTGGCTGGTATCGCTGGAATCGGAGCGCTTCGCTGTGGCAAACCCCAAGTGGCGTCTCTTCTGGCCATGACCGTCGGACTTTTGCCCTTGCTGACAGGTTCGACTCTTGATCTCTCCGCTCGTCACCTCAGTTTAGGACGCCACCTCACTCCCAACGTGGAAACCGCGTCTGTCCGAGATCCTCTCACCGATCGGACTTTACTCGCGATCGATGGGAAAGCACCCTTCGGCCGGTCAGCCCTCCAAGAACGTCGATTGATCCACCTCCCCCTCCTTTTAGGAGGTTCATCCACAGACCGACTGCTCGTTGTTCACGGTCTCCACGGCGAAGAGGTCAGAGCCGTCCTCGATCATGATGTCGTCGACCCGCTCGATCCCGCCCATCAACCTCCCTTTGTCTGGTCGCTCTGGACCTTTCCACCACCGCCGGGCTATGCCCCAGAACCGGTCGCTTCCAATGTTTTTCCTTCGGTCGCTTCGGAACGCCAGTTCCTCCTCCAGCACGAAAATGAATATGACGCGATCATTCTCTCACCCGACCCCCGCTCTCGACGGCGCCTCTCACTCACATCCACAGAGGAGTTCTTCGCTCTGGCGAAAACACGCCTCGCAGAAGGCGGACTCCTGTGCCAATGGTGGGACCTTGCAAACGTTGACGTCACCGACATGAAATCGGCGGTTGCTTCCGCGCACCGGGTCTTTGAGGACGTCTACCTTCTTCTGGACCATCCACGAACACGTCACGGAATCGCCGGGATCCTCTGCCTCGATCGGCCCCTCTCTCTTTCCCCGGAAGACATCGACGCGACACTGGCCACAAAGCCACGCGTCGCCGAGGACCTCGCCCGCATCGGGCTTGATGGTTTCATGATCGCCTGCCTTCCCTCCAGCACTCCGGGCATGCTCGAACTCATGGCCCCCAAAGAAGACGGCCTCACCGATGACCGTCCCCGCCTCGCAATCGTGGGCGGACTTCGTTCATTAGCCCAACCGAAGACGCTCCAAGTCGGAATGGACACCTGGGCAGCTCGCCGAGGCGCCCCCACTCTCTGGCTCGACCTGCCCAGAGAAGACGAGGCAGAAGTTTCCGCTCATGTTCGAGATGTCTTACGGGGATGGCAGCACCTGTTTGGCCAGGCCCAGCAAACCGTGCTGCGATCCGGCATCGAGGTGCCCCCCTTCGACATGGAAGCCCCTGGGGGCTGCGACGCGGGAGAAGCCGTCGGATTTCTTGAAGCCCTCGCGTCTCTCCCAGACTGGGACTACCTCGTGGACCAAATTACGTCCTATGCCCAAAGACTTGAGGAGACCGGCGATCGCACAGGAGCCGAATCCTATCTCCGCCAAGCCGTCGCCAAGGACGAGTCCTCTCCTCATCTGCGCTATCTCCTCGGTACCGTGATTGAACGGGGAGGGGATCTGGACGACGCCATTGAGCTCTATCAGACGGCGTTATTTTTCGATCCGACCCATGTCGAGGCACGAAAGGCTCTCGAAAGGCTCGCCAGCAGAGACTAGTCCTCCGTTAGGGACTGCTGACCGGGAGGCCAAAGACTCTCCAGGTGTCTCCTTCGGGAGCACGGGTCCTGGCCAGCAGGCCTGCAAGCCACCAGTCCGTTTCCCATCCTTCGTCCCGATCGCTGATCTCCCCCCAAAGAGGCCCGACATAGGACCAGCCGCCCCCCTCGTCCTGAATGTTCATGTACAACGGAAAGGCCCATTCCCGGACAAAGGGATTGTCTCCCCGGCCTCGCCACGAACGGAAGACAGACAGGGTCTCGCTGCTAAAGACACTCATCAAGCGAATGTCCCGTGTATCTCCCACGTCGTTGTATCCGAAGGCCGACGCCAGCCCGAGCACATTGCCGACCTCCATCTTCCGGCTTGATTCTCGTCCCAAGGCACCCACCGTCTCACCTTCAGCGGGCAAACCCCACTGCACCGTGATCGCCGTCGCCAGTCCCAACAGAGAAAGGGTGAAACTCTGCTGTGCTCCTGTCCTTGTCCAGTCCACGAGTGGAAAGATCGTGAGATTCCGATCATCATTCACCTTGGAACGACGGTACCCGAGGAAAGGGATAGCGAAATAGTCATTCCGCCAGGTCTCAGACTCCTTGTACCCGTACAGGAGTGAATAGAAGCGGGATTGATACGAGGCCGTGGTCTCCCCGTAGTAAAATGGAAAGACAAGGGTTGCACTGCGATAGGGCGGGTCGTTGGCGTGCCAAAAGAAGGGGAGGACTCGTGTGTTCTCCCGTTCCGATTCCACATCGCGCCCCACAAGCCAGAAAAGCGCGGACCACGAAGAAGAGGTCCCGTCCTCTGACTGTGACAAGGAATACAGCGGGGGCAGGGTCACCACGGACTGGCGTACCTTTGATGGACTATCGAGAAGGGGACTCGAGCATCCACCGAGCAGGATGAGCGACATTCCGAATGCGACGGAACAGAGGCGAGCGGAATGAGGAACCATGCACATCTCCAGAAATGATCGGGTCAGATCATAGCCCCCAAAGACCCCTTTTGACGGCGAATCGCCCGGAAGAATCATTTTTCCTCCAGATTTTCCAAATCAGGTTCAAGAACCGTCGTTCCGACTGCCGAAGGAGGCCACAGAGAGGAGAGTACTATGCACAATCCCCGCACAGATTTCGTTCCTTCTGGCCACGACGCAACGCATGACGATTACGGCGTCGAAACTCCAGCGCTTCCCCCCACCCAGGCGGTCGCCTTTGGAGTCCTTCTTGTGGGATGCGTCCTCGTTGGCCTCGCCGGCGTGGTCCTTCCTATCGTCCGTACAGAAATCGAAAAGTCGAAAATGCTTGAGGCACAGGCTGGTACGCAAGAAATTGCCGACGGTCTTGTCTTTTATGCACGAGACACCCTCTACCTCCCCACAGGGGCCCGTGGGCGTACGAATCTCAGTTGGATGTTTGGTCCAGGTCGGATTCCCGCCAACAACCACTTTGCCCAAGGTGGAGAAGGCCGCCCCCTCGCTGACTGCCTTTCAAATGACTCGATGGGCGGGCCCGCATGGGCCGGGCCCTATGTCGACGGCTTAAAGCCCGACCCATGGGGACATGCCTACCTCGCCAACGTCGATGGTTGGCTCAGATTGAAGGAACATGCCTTCGTTCTCAGCGCCGGACCCAACGGTCAAATCGAAACAACGCCCAACTCCAACAGGGCGAGCGGCGACGACATTCTCTTTCTCCTGGACTGACACATCACTCTCCCCTAAGCGCCCCACCCACCTTCTCACGGCGCATTTGTGTCAGACCAACCTTGCCGGGGCTGCCCCACCATCTGGGCAGCCCCGGTTTTTTTTATCCGGGACACGCCTCCTCTCGATCACACATCGCACAAGGGGCATACTAAGAAGAGCACCTCGATACCCACGCTGGGAGTCCACGATGTTCAGAACTTGGTTGCCAATTTTGTGTTGTTGTAGCGCCGTCGCCTGCACCTCTTTGTTGGGAAGCACGGGCGCCCCTGGCACCACTGCCTCGGAGCAAAGTCCTTCCTCCAACTCTCAGCCCGCCTCTACTGGGGACATGAAGGACATGGCTTTTACCGAGACCTTTGCCGCCACATACGCAGGCAAAGTTTCAGGATACGTGGTCAAAGTACTTTCCGTTCCCGAAGGAATGGATGATAACCGCCCCTATCCTGCCGAGACGTGGTTGGTGCAGGACAAGAAGCTTCGCACGATCGGCTTTATCACTCCGGGAGGCGATGCCTATCTCTTCGTTAATAGCAACACGAGTAAGGCCCTCAGAAGTTTCGGCACACGCAAATCGAAGATCGGCCTCATCCTGGGCCTACCTGGTGTCCCTCAACTCAGAACAACGGCTCCCGGAGCCGGGAGTTAACCACCCACTCTCCCTCGTCACCGACCTTCAACGAGAAGCGACACAACCGACGGATCGGCGAGCGTCGAAATGTCGCCGAGGTCATCAGTCTCCCCTGCCGCGACCTTGCGCAAAATCCGTCGCATAATTTTTCCGCTCCGCGTTTTGGGTAGAGCCGATGTGAATTGAATGGAGTCCGGCGACGCAATGGGACCGATGACCGTCCGCACGGTCTTGACAAGTTCCGTTCGCAAATCATCGTCGCCTTCTTCTCCCCCGGCCAATGTGACGAAGGCGTAGATCCCCTGGCCCTTGATTTCATGGGGCATGCCAACAACGGCGGCCTCGACCACTTTTTCATGAGTATCAAGAGCAGACTCCACCTCAGCCGTCCCAATTCGATGGCCGGACACATTGATCACATCATCCACGCGGCCTGTGATCCTGTAGTAGCCATCCTCGTCCCGCATGCAGCCGTCTCCCGTGAAATACTTTCCGGGATACTGAGAGAAGTAGGTTTGAATAAATCGGTCGTGGTCGCCGTACACCGTGCGCATCATTCCCGGCCATGGAAAGTCGATGCACAGCCTTCCAACCACGCCATCGCCTTCTAAAACAGCCCCCTCCTCATCCACGAGAACCGGGTGGATTCCGGGAAGAGGAAAAGTCGCCTTACCCGGCTTGGTCGGTGTTGCACCCGGGAGAGGTGAAATCATGATTCCCCCGGTTTCCGTCTGCCACCAGGTGTCGACAATCGGACATCGCCCCTCCCCCACGACCTCGGAATACCACTCCCAGGCATCCACATTGATCGGCTCGCCAACCGTGCCCAAAAGACGCAGGGTGGAACGAGACCGCGTGGTGACCGGCTCATCGCCAGCCTGCTGGAGAGCCCTGATCGCCGTGGGAGCCGTGTAGAAGAGCGTGACTTGGTGTTTGTCGACGACATCCCAAAATCGGCCAGCGTCTGGGTAGGTCGGTATCCCTTCGAACATCAAGGTTGTAGCGCCGTTCGCAAGGGGGCCGTACACGATGTAGGAGTGCCCGGTAATCCAGCCGATGTCCGCTGTGCACCAGTAGATATCATCTTCCTTGTAGTCGAACACAAGTTCATGGGTGTACGCAGCGTAGGTCAGATACCCCCCTGTCGTATGAAGCACCCCCTTGGGCTTCCCCGTCGATCCTGAGGTGTAGAGGATGAAAAGTGGATCTTCGGCATCCATGCTCTCGGGCTCACACTGATCCGAAATCCCCTCCTCCGCTTCGAGTTCATGCCACCAGTAATCCCTGCCTTCGGTCATCGAAACATCGTTGCCCGTGCGACGAACCGCAATCACTTCCGAAACACATTCCACGCCCTCAAGCGCTTCGTCCGTGATCGCCTTCAATGGAATCGTCTTGCCCCCACGCAGGCCTTCGTCAGCCGTGATCACTGTCCGGCAGGTGCTATCTAAGATCCGATCCCGGAGGGAATTGGAACTGAACCCGCCAAAGACCACAGAGTGAATCGCGCCGATCCGCGCGCAGGCCAGGACAGCGACAGCCAATTCAGGAACCATGGGCATGTAAATGCAAACTCGGTCTCCCTTGAGCACCCCCCGCCCTCGGAGAACGTTGGCAAATCGGCAGACCCTCGCCAGCAACTCTGAATAACTAATGGCGAGATCATCGCCCGGATCATCACCTTCCCACAGAATCGCCGTGTTATCCCCGCGCCCGGCGGCAACGTGTCGGTCCAGGCAGTTGACGGATGCGTTAAGACGCCCCCCGGCAAACCAGCGGATCTTCCCTTCCGAGAAGTCCCAATCGAGCACCTCTTCCCAAGGAGAATCCCATTGCAACCGCCCCGCGATCTCCGACCAAAAGGACTCAGGATCATCGAGCGCCCTGGCATAGAGTTCCCGATAGGCTTCCATGGAACCCACGTGTGCTTTCGCGGCAAAACTTTCAGGAGGGGGATAGGTTGCACTCAAAGATTTGCTGTCCATGATGACCTCCTGCTCCTCCCTCGCCAGGGAAGGCGATGGCTCCGTGGCGACGCACCATACCAGAAGGCGTTATTGCCATGCCGCCGAAGTGTCAGAGCGAAAGAGGGTAGAAGCCCCAACACGAGCAAAACTAAGACAGGTCGGGGAGAACACCTGACAAACGAGAAACGACATCGTTTGTCGCAGCACCATTGGTCGCCAAAAGACCTCTCTCGTGCGTCAAGCCAGGCCCTGCGTAGTTCAGCGGGTCGCCATCCACATTGAGAAAAAGACCTCCAGCACTGTGGAGGATCGCCTCTGGAGCGCAGGTATCCCACAGGCTGATTCGGTTGGTCGTGGCAACATAGAGATCGGCCTCATCCGACACGATCTTGCCGACCTTGTAGCCGACAGACCCGACTTGAAGGGTCTCCGCAGGCTCGAGCAGGTCGATTACGCGTTCGAGGCGGGCATCTCGATGCGCGATGGAAGCGATGACGCGAAGTTCGCGGGCGCTCGAGCGACTGCTGGTGTGGAGAGAACGGGTTTGCCCATCCCTTTCCTCCGTAGCGCCCTCCCCCACGATCCCCAAAAAGGTCCTCTGAACCTTGGGAGCGTGAACAGCTCCGAGGACCGGCCTTCCTTCAACCAACAATCCAATCATCACGGCAAAGCCTTCGCGACCGGCGACAAAGTCAGAGGTTCCATCGAGTGGATCGATCACCCAGCACCGAGAAGACTGAGACCACGCCTCATCTGTGGGTAGAGACTCCTCAGACAAAATCGCATCCCCGGGATAACGCGCTGAGAGTTCACCGAGGATGTAGTCATTGGAAGCGCGGTCGGCTGCAGTGACCGGCTCTCCGTCCTTGTCGTCGACTTCAATGTCAGAAGAAAAGTAGCCCATCACGAGTTCTCCCGCGTTCAACGAGAGTTCACGAGCGAACTCCAAATCAGCATTCAAATCGTGTTGGGTCATTTCAGAGTGATTCCTCCTCCGAAGTGTGTCGCTCTTCCGCTTCGAATGCGATCCATTCTCCTGACTCAATATCGACTTCGGGGACATCGGCCCAAAGACCGTCGAGATCAAAATACTCCCGTCCTTCTTCATCGAAAAGATGCACGATGATCCCGCCGTAGTCATACAAGGACCAACGTCCTTCTGGATCCTCGCTTGCCGCGCGAGGGACACCCCACCCATGTTCTTTGGATTCCAGTCGAATCGCGTCACGCACCGCGCGGGCGTGCCGATTGTTATTCACCGTGGCGAGAAGAAAAAACCCGGTAATCGGGATCCGGTCACCGACATACAAAAGGCGGACCGATCGAGCCTTCCGATCAACCGCGAGACGCCCGCACTGCAGGGCGATCTGTCTCTCTTGATCAGACGTTGTGAAATCACTCAAGGGCCTGGCAAGTGCGAGGAGACGCTACCCGAGGAAGGGTGCGATGACGACGGACACCACACACATGAGTTTGAGAAGAATGTTCAAAGATGGCCCTGAAGTGTCTTTAAAGGGGTCTCCCACCGTATCGCCGACTACAGCGGCTTTATGGGCATCACTCCCCTTGCCTCCATGGGCCCCACCTTCGATGTACTTCTTGGCGTTATCCCAGGCCCCGCCAGAGTTCGCCATAAAGATCGCCATCATCACTCCTGACAGGAGCGCTCCAGCGATCATTCCACCCAAGGTGGCGGCGCCCATGCCAAAACCCACGACGACGGGAGCGGCCAGAGCCAACACCCCGGGGAAAACCATTTCTTTGATGGCGCCCTGAGTTGAAATCTCAACACAACGAGCGTAATCGGGCTCAGCCTTGCCCTTCAGAATGCCCGGGATCTCCTTAAACTGACGCCGTACCTCGTCGATCATCTTATTCGCCGCTCGGCCAACCGCCGTCATGGTCATGGCGGAGAAAAGGAAAGGCAGCATGGCGCCCAGGAAGGCACCAGCCACGATTTCAGGTGTCACTAGATCCAACTTCAGCGGGTTCTCCGAAGATCCCCCCTTCTTAACAAAGTTCTGGAAGAGTGCCAGCGCTGTGAGTGCCGCCGAGCCGATGGCAAAACCCTTGCCGATGGCCGCCGTGGTATTGCCCACGGCATCGAGCGCGTCGGTCCGTTCGCGCACCTCTGGATCACACCCCGCCATCTCAGCAATCCCGCCCGCGTTATCCGCCACAGGCCCATAGGCATCCACACCCAAGGAGATTCCAAGGGTAGAAAGCATGCCCACGGCAGCAATCGAGATGCCGTAAATGCCGGCCAAATCGTGAGAAATCACGATCGCCGCCGCGATGAGCAGGACGGGCATCCAGGTCGAGGACATGCCCACGGCGAGACCTGTGATGAGATTCGTCGCGGCTCCCGTCTCGCTCTGCGCGACAATCGATTGAACCGGCTTCCTCTGCTCAGAGGTGTAGTACTCGGTGATCTTGCCGATGAGAACTCCCAAGACGAGCCCTGTAACAACAGCGTAAAAGATCTCCGGATGGCCAACCATTTCGCCCGAATCCAAGGTGTAACCCAACTCCAAGGATTGAGTGAGGAACCAGGCCAGGCCCACAAAAACGAGAGATGCCACGATAAGTCCGCGGAACAGGGCTCCGTGGAGATGGCTCTCGTCTTTGCTTTTGACGAAGACCCTGCCCACAACCGATCCCACGATGCCAAAGGCAGCCAGTAGGAGAGGGAGTATGACAAGATGATTTCCGCCACCCGAATTATCAATAAGCCAAGCTCCGAGGGCCATGGTTGCGATGATGGACCCCACATAGGACTCGAAGAGATCGGCGCCCATTCCAGCGACGTCCCCGACGTTATCCCCTACGTTATCCGCGATCGTCGCGGGATTGCGCGGGTCATCCTCGGGGATACCCGCTTCCACCTTGCCGACCAAGTCAGCACCCACGTCAGCAGCCTTGGTAAAGATCCCTCCTCCTACACGGGCAAAGAGGGCAATGCTCGATGCGCCCAATCCGAACCCGAAGAGGGGCGTTGGATCTCCAAAGAACACATAGAGGCCGGTCACACCGAGAAGTCCTAAGCCCACAACGGACAATCCCATGACCATGCCTGAGGTGAAGGCAACGTTGAGGGCAGCGCTAATCCCTCCGGTTCGTGCAGCTTCTGTCGTCCGAACATTTGCCGCTGTCGCCGTGCGCATTCCCAAAAATCCGGCTAAGGCCGAAGCAAAGGCGCCCGCCAGGAAAGCCCCCGCCATCTGACCACCATCGCCATACATCCAGTACAGCACCCCACCAACAACGACGACAAAAACACCGAGTACGGAATATTCCGTTTTCAGGAAGGCCATGGCGCCCGCTCGGATCGCTTCGGCGATCTTGGCCATCTTTTCGTCGCCAACACTCATTTTGGCGATAACGGC
>JAZALG010000101.1:0-6564 GCA_036229545.1 Planctomycetota bacterium
TGAGTTGATCCAGACGTGCCGCTTGCACCAAAGGAAAAGCGAGCAGTCCCAATGCAAGAATCTGTGACGCTTTTCCAGCACGCATAAGGAATGCGAGCGCTGGTCCGGCTCCGATCGCGAGAAATGGGACCGCCGGAATGAAATATCGCACATGGGCGCCGTCATAAGACAAGAAAAGCGCCGTCCAGGCAATGCAGGGGAAGGCCACCAGCCACCAGGATTTCCCCCATGTTTTCCTAAACCCAAAAAACGCGCCAAAACCCAAACACAGAAGGACCGGGTCATAACCAATCCACGAATGGATGACCGTCGCTGCCTGGCCTCCTCCAAGCAGATCAAAAGAAAATGCTTGGCCCCCGAGTTGAATGCTCCCCGCAACAGACGGGCTCATCAAGGCTCCCACCGCCGCATCTCGCCCATAAACAAGCAAATAGGGATACCCCACGAGAGCACATATGAGCCCCCCTGCTGAGGCGCCGAGCAGGAGTTTTGAGAAGGGCAATCGATAGATCATCCCTGCCAGGACAGGTAACCCAAAAGCCACCAAACCTGCCGGATGAACCGCCGCGGCCAATCCAGCGCAAACAAAAGCCAGGGCCACATCCTGTCGCCCCCCACGACGTCGCAATCTCAAAGAGGCCGCTAAGGTCAGCGCAACCAACGCGACAAGCGGGGCCCAAGGCCGAGAGGTATGGACATATTGAACGACCAGGAGAGAACTCCCCCCAAGGAGAGCCGCCAGGGCCGCTTCGACTCGGCCTCTCCCTAATTCGCGAGTTGCCCTGGACAGGGCCAAGGGGAGGAGAAGGGCCAGAAGTACCGTCACCCATCGAGCCGGGAGCCATGCCAAGGAAGCGTCTTCGAAAAGCACTTCCCGAAATGCTGCCGCTGAAGACCACTCTCCCACCAGACGCCCTGCGGCATAACGCACACCAATGGCCACAAGATCCAGATACGGAAGAAGATAGGGGTACGTCGTATAACTCCCCGCAGGAGGAACCGCCCTTTGAATGAGGGGAAGAGGGCTTTCCCCGTCCGCAAGATCTGCTGCGATATGGAGTGCGCATTTGACCGCGCTGTCATCTGGGACAAAGCGATGGGGCAACCCATGACTCAAGGACAAGGTATAGAGCAATCCAAGGATCGCAATGACAAGGCGCAGGGGATGTCTCACCTCTCCACCTTCAGGTGATCCCGCAGGTAATAGGCAACCGTTCGTCCTCGCTCCTTCCAATCAAATGGCTGGACATCCCGCCTCGCTCTTTCCGCCAAGCCAGAAGATCGCTTGGGATTTCTCAGAAGTTCCTCAATTCCTTCGGCCAAAGCCTCAGGATCATCGGGCTCCACAAGATGAGCGTTTACCCCATGCTTGAGAACCTCCTTGAGGGACGGCAAATCGGACGCCACGATCGGACGAGAAGAAGCCATGGCTTCGAAAAGTTTCAAGGGAGACGTGTATCGCGCTGAGATTTCTTCTTTCCCGCTATTCGGCAGGGCAATGATGTCGCCCGCAGCAAGGTGGAAAGGCACTGCTCCGTAGGGGACAGAACCACAAAACCAAACACGCCCTGGAGCGTGCTTATCTGCCAAACTTCTCACTCGTTCCAGATCGGGAGAAATCCCTCCGACCACAACCAGTTGAAGGTCAGGAAGGCGCCCGACAGCTTTCACTAGATCATCCACACCTTTCCAAGGATAAAGTTGGCCGGCATACACCACGGTGGGAACATCCGCCGCAAGGCCCAAGTGACGCCGAGCATCCTCAGCATCAGGAAGACCCTCAAAACGCGAAAGGTGGACACCATCTCGGGCCACAAGAATTTTTTCTTCTTCTAATCCATCCGCCACGAGGTCTGCCTTGAGCCCATCGGAGATCGTGATCACGGCTGGGATCCGCTTGAGATTGTCGATAAGCCTTCGGCGCGGTGCAGAACGCAAAGGAAGATCATGTATCTCAGCTCCGACTCGTTTGAGATCCCGTCTTCTCAGCCCGTGGGCGAGAATATCAAGACTGTAGTGATCCCGAACAAGAACCCCGCCCTGCCTTTCAACAGCGACTCGAGCCAAGGCTCTCCACCCAAACGAGACAGACTGCAACAAGAACGGCAATCGCTGAAATCGTTGTGGAAACATGTCGATGACATCGAGGCTGGCAATCCGCTGTATCCGAAACGTTCGCTTCACGTCGTAATGTGACCATGGATTGATCGCACGATAGGGGTAACGACGGGGAACAACGACATCCACAATGAGCCCGGTGGCCGCGAGTGCCTCCGCCATTGCTGCCACCTGAATGCCGTGGGCCCGTAAGCCCGGAAAGCGGATGTTCACCAGCAAATCGAGCCGGAGCAGTCCGACAGCAGACGAGGTCGTCTGCGAATCCATCATCTCTATTGTTCTCTTTCTGCAGAGGAACGTGAGGTGGCAAGATCCTCTTCAAGTTGTTGGTTCGGCCCGAGTCCATAGCCCAACTGATCGAGGATCTGTTTCAACTTGGGATCAGTGACACTCCCAAGATCTGCCCTCTGCGAAGCCTCTTCGTAGGACGGCATCCGCAGATCAAATGCAACTCGCCTTGCCATCATTTCATCGAGCAGATTAGGCTTCACGTTGCCGAGGGGCTGAAACTCTTGAGGGTCGTCATGGAGGTCAAAAAGTCTTGGTTCCCGAGTCGCGTTCCTGTGGTTGACAATCAACTTATGCTGATCGTCCTGCAGGGCGATATAACGGTCATTCTCACTCACAACGGTGTATTCATCCAAGGGGGGGGCCACTCCTTGGGAGTCGGGCAAAAGGCTTCGCCCATCCACTTCCGGAAGGTCCCCGACCCCAGTGACAGCAAGAATCGTGGATGGGAGGTCGATCATCTCGACGGGCCAGGATACGCGCGTCCCAGAATATGCCCTCCCCGGGAAACGCAAGATCAATGGGACGAGAAGGTTGGTGTTAAACATCCAATCGTGTTCGAACACCTCGTGATCGAATAACTCTTCTCCGTGATCAGATGTAAAGATCACCAACGTCTGATCGTCAAGATCCAGACTTTTCAGGTTTTCGAGCAAAGCGCCAAACATCTCATCGGCAAAAGCCACGCCACCGTCGTACAGAGCGTTCACGTGCCGAAGGTCCTCTTCGGAAAATGGCAGTCCGCGGTGGAGCACGGCAAATCCCATGCTCTTAGTAAATCGATGGAAAACCCCCTGATAATGAGGGTCATATAGTTCAGCGTAGGGAGCCGGTGGGTCATAAGGAGTGTGTGTGGAGTAGTAATGAACGAGAGCGAAAAACGGTCGTTCTCTGTGCCGAGTGATCCACGCGATCGCCTCATTGTTGATCAGTCGAGGATCAATAGCCTGCTTCACCTTGTTGTACACCCGGGGCAACAGCATTTCTGACCGAACGATGGACCACTTGCTCACCCGCGTTACCGGCTCGTGCCCGGGCATGGCTTCGACATAGGTATCGAAGCCCTCAAGGAGTCCACTTCGATTGGACAGTGACCCGGTCATAAAAGCACCTGTCACATATCCCTCATCCTGGAGCGCTTGGGCAATCGTCCGATTTGAAACGGCGTCAAAGCGTTGATTGGGCAACATCTTCAGCAGCCCGTGATTCCGTGGGTATTTCCCCGTCAGAAAACTCCCAAAACTCGTCCAGGTGAACGGTGCCTGACACACCGCCGTTTCGAACAAGACCCCCTCCTCAGCAAATTGATCAACGTGAGGTGAAATCGGTTGGACTCCATCTCGCTCTCGATAGCCATAGGCTCCCAACCGATCGGCTCTCAGGGCGTCCACAACGACCATGAGTACGTTCGGGGCTCGATCATCCGGTGGTCTTCGATCCTCGAAGTCCATCACTCCCTGTTCCTTGACGTATGCCCACCCTCCACCCAACAACATGATGGCTATAAAAAAAACAAGGGTCCGCCCTTGCGGGAGTGCAAAACGGGCAGGAAAACATGCGGCCAGTCCAGAGAACCACATGCCCGACAATTGAACGGCCAACAAAAGTCCGATCCCGATTGACGGCGTTGCGGCACCCAGATGCAGCCCGTCACGCGTCACAAGATGCCATACGGAAAGAACCAAGAAGACGACCCCCCATCCCAGGCGCCGGTCTGAACTTTTCTTTTCTCCCCCAACAATGCTGACCGAGATTGCGAACGCCACGAGAGCCCACAAAACCGTGACCACCAACCGCTTCGGGTGGTGAAAAGGAAGTCCCCAACTGAAGGCAAAAAGAGCTTTGGTAGACCAGTACAAAGAAACAAACACAACGAAGCCGACAAAAATGCGCATGGGCGCAAGATCCCGAGTTTCGCTCGCGGCTATGAATCGGCTTCCCACGAAAACCAGCAAAGCGGTCGCCAGCATCCCCACAAAGCCATACACAAGCGCACCGAGAAGGAGGGTGGAAAGCCAGTCCCCTACGAAGATTGAGGGCATCACTCCTCGGTCTAACCACCAATGCAGATGGGCACCCCCCATGATGGAAAGGGCCTGTGCAACACCCCAACAGGCACCTCCAACCAAGCCTGCTGCAAGAGCCTTGCCGACGAGATTCACCTGCTCTCCTCTATGGGAAACACACCGTCATCGTAGACACTCCCCGACCTGCAAACCACGCACCTCAATCGAGAGAGCGTGACGATCTCTCTACATGACGTGGTGTTCATCGATCAGACGACATACTCTTAGAAGAATGCCTAGGGGATCGGTTCCACAGCGCACAGTTCTTCCTCTCATTCTGGCCAGTGCCGGGGTGTGTGCTGCACTCACGACTCAAGGACAGTGGTGGACAGCTCTTGCTCTCCTTTTTTGCCCTGGGTGGGGCATAAGCCGAATCCTGTCTCGAGCCAACCGCGGTTTTGGACTGGCGGGTTCTTCTCTCTGCCTCTCTTTTCTCGTTCTCGCGGCGATCCCTGTTGTGTCTACCACGGCATGGATCAATCTGGATCAGGATCAGATGGGCCCCCTCCTCCTCGCGATCATGCTCATCCTTGTTCTTTTGGGCATGAATCGGCTCCAACGGTGGGATCGGTGGAAAGCCAAACAGCCACCTCCTCACCAGCCTATGCCCGCTTGGCCAAGCAGGACCTTTGCCTGCCTCATTGTCCTTGGGCTAGCCCTGGTAGCACTCGTTTTCGCCGAACCATTTGGGATCGCCAAAAGTGGAACGCTGCACCTCTGGGAAGCTGGTCGAGCAATGGGCTGGGCCCGTGGAGGAGAAAACCCGTTTCTTGCGGGGACCCCTCTTCCAATCAACGGCGTTCTCTCTGCCGCAACGGCCGGCCTTTTCCTTGCAAGCGGGATTCATCCCGTCATTGGCGTGCAACTGCTCATGGCTTCCGCCCTCACAGCCGTCTTGTTTCATATCGCAGAAGGGATTTCTCGACTCTGGGGTAACATCGGCGGCCTTCGGGCAATGCTTGCATTCCTTCTCGGGCTCAATCCTCTCGCATCTTTTTTCCTGTTGGGCGCACAACATCGAGGCGAGATCCTCCCTTCCCTCTCCCCAGGATTTGATGACGGACTAACCGTTGCCCTGCAGCCGTTCCTTGAGGGATCCCAACTCTCACTGACTCTCGCCTTCACGGCCATGCTGCTCTCATGCACTCTCTCGACACTGCGCCGAGCCTCGTATCATGTGCCCCGCCTCGCCGGGGCTGCGGCCTTCGGACTGGCTGTCACCTCACCGCCCACGATGCTCCTCCTTCTCCCCGCGTGGATTGTCGGCATCGCCATGTCCCACGTAGCCTGCCGTCACCATCCCGACAATGACCCGAACCCCGGAAATCCAATTCGCAGGGCTGGCGAACCCCTCCTTCTTCGATCTCCTTTCTGGAGACCGGTCATCCCGATCGTCGTTGGAGGGTGGCTCGGACTACTTCTCGCCGACCCCGTCCAGCCCTCGCTCATGCCTGCCCGCCCAGTCGCCTGGGCCATCCTCGCGTCTGTCGGTCCGGCATGCCTTCTCTTCATGCCAGGGATTCGCCACCTCAATGCCAGCCCGGGACGTGAGGCTTTTTTCTTTTCCGGCATCGTGACTCTCGTCGCAGCAACGGCCATGTCCATCGACCTCTACGGAGACCAGGGAGAGCACGCCGTCAGGATTCTTTCTCTTCTCCTCGCCATCCCCTGTGCAAACGGGGTGATCAAGATGATCGAGATTCACCGATCTCGGGCACGCACCATCCTGTCGGCCATGGTTGTCTTTCTTGTCCCTGCCCAGATTGCTGTCGTTTACGAACACGCTCAACGACCCGTCACCCTAGTGATAAACATGGAATCAGGAGTATCTCCCGCCTCTCAGATCGCCAGCCCCGAAGGCAACCGGATCGAGATCCTTCAGAAGGTCAGTCGGGATATTCCGGCAGACGCTGTCATCATTTCTGATGAGTTTCGTAGTCCAGCCTCAAGAGAAATCGCGACACTCATCACAGGGCGCTCTCTACTCGGGCAACGTGTCGATCAAACAGGCAGTCCTCGCTGGGAGAGGGAGGCAGAACTTCGCCGTGCCCTTGTCAAACGGCTCGCCCTCGGTGACGGAACCGCTCTCGCC
>JAZALG010000102.1:0-6404 GCA_036229545.1 Planctomycetota bacterium
GTCTCATTGAGTGTGACGGGGATCTTTTCTCCCGCACGACTGATAGTGACGATTGCAGGAGAAGGGTGAGAGTCTGTGATTGCCTCAAGTAGAGCTGATGACGTCGTGACGGGTGCCCCTTTCACGGCAAGGACAACATCGTTGACTTGAAGCGGGTAGGAGTCGCTATCGGCCGCTCCTCGCCGTGCTCCGACCGTGGTCTCAATGGGGAAAATCCCCAGTCGGCGAATTTCAGGGGAACTTACAAGGCTTGGGATGACTTTGCTTTCAATGAGGATCCCATCGCGTTCAACGACGAGGTTTGCGGGCTGGCCGCCTGAAAATCCGAAGATTCCAGATTCCTCAAGAGCTGCTGTTGCACGTCCTTTCGGTTGGACTGCAATCCCGTTAATGGAGATGAGCGCATCACCCGTTTTTAGTCCGGCCATGGCAGCCGGGCCGTCTGGCTCGACAAGGAGTGTGCCGTCGTCAGAAGGGTGAATCCCCGCTTCGAGTCGGCCCATCGCAGTATTGAGGTGGGGCCGAAGGGTGACATCGATTCCTTCGTTGTCTCTGAGAATGCTGAATGTGGTGGCTTGGGAATCGGAGAGGGCGACCTCAAGGGCAACGTCCGAGAAGCTATAAACACGGTTCCCATTGACGGTGAGGACTTCGTCTCCAGCTTGAATCCCGGACTGCCAGGCCGCAGCGCCAGGGGTGACCGTTCCAACGACAGGAGCCTGAAAGGGGACTCCGAGGGCAAAGACGACGGGAAAAATGATGAATGCAAAGGCAAAATTTGCAGCAACTCCGCCAGAAAACACGATGGCACGTTGCCATGCTGGTTTGGCAGTGAGATCGCGGGGGTCAAGAGGCGCGTCGTCGAGGCAGTCAGCATATTCGCCGGAGAACTTGACGTAGCCACCGAGTGGAATGAGGGCGATACGGTATTCCGTTTCACCTCTGGTGAAGGCAAGTAGCCGAGGGCCGAATCCAATCGAAAAGGTCTCGATGCGCACGTCAAAAAATCGACCCGCCAAGAAGTGCCCCATCTCATGAATGAAGATCAGAAAACTGATCCCCAGAGCTGCCATCACGATATTTCCTAGGTCAGGCATGGGGTTTTTCCGTGGTCGTTTGGGTGATCTTCGATTGAGCGAAGAGCCTCACCTGTCGATCGGTTTCTAAGATGAGGTCGAGGTCCGGGTCATGGGCATCGCCGTGATGCTGGAGAGCATCATCGATCAGATTTGAGATTTCAAGGAAGGGGAGGCGTCCGGCAAGGAATGCATCGACAGCGATTTCATTCGCTGCATTCATCACCGTTGCAGCCAGTTCCCCTGATCGAGCGACGGCTTCGCCAATGGCAAGGCAGGGAAATGTCTCGCGGTCAGGTGATTCGAAGTTGAATGGGGGGAGAGAGAGGAGATCGACCTGCTCAGCACCGCCCTGGATCCTCTCGGGGAATCCAAGGGCGTAGCGGATCGGGACTCGCATGTCGGGTGGTCCCATTTGAGCGAGAATGGACCCATCGATGAACTCAACCATCGAGTGAATGACGCTTTGCGGATGAATGACCACACTCACTCGATCGGGGTGGACATCAAACAAGCGGCATGCTTCGATGACCTCAAGGGCCTTGTTCATCAGGGTCGCACTGTCAATGGAGATGCGGGGACCCATATCCCAAGAGGGGTGTGCAAGAGCTTGCTCGGGCGTGACTTGCCCAAGGTCTTCGCGCGATTTCCCTCTGAATGGGCCGCCAGAGGCAGTCAGGATCAGCCGCCGCGTGGCTGCCATGTCCTTTCCTTCGAGGGCCTGGGCGATGGCGCAATGTTCGCTATCGACCGGAACGATGCGGGATCCAGATGCAGTGCAGGCTTTTTTTACGAGATGGCCTGCCATGACCATGCTCTCTTTGTTCGCCAGGGCAACGATGGCGCCGGAAGCTGCAGCAGCGAGAGTGGAGGGTAATCCTGCGGCACCCGTAATCGCGCAGATGACGAGATCCGCTTGAATTTTTTCCACCAGTTCGACAAGTCCTTGAGGTCCGGAGAACTGCTGGATGTCCGGCGGCATGCTCGGCGCATTTCCTTGGACCAGGCAGATCGCCTCGGGGGTGAAGCGGACAGACTGTTCGGTGAGGAGGTCGGATGATTGGCAGGCTGAGAGGCCGACGACTTGGTGGGTGTCAGCGAGATGACTCAAAACTTCGAGCGCTTGAGTCCCGATGGAACCTGTCGATCCGAGTACTAGTACGCGTCGTCGTGTCATGGTTGGTGAGTATAGTCGCCGGGGGCTCTGGTACCATTCGTATGGTTCTGTCCAGAACGCTGCCCCATTGCCTTTCCTCTTCTGTCAGGTGTTCAGATCGATGAACGAGGCCAACCTTGATCATACTTCTCCGGCCGTAACAGAGAAGACGCCAGCGGTCGGCGTGGTGGCGTCTGTCGTGATTGTAGAAAAACAAGATGTCTTGCTGGTGAGGGGCGCAGAGGGAGGGCATATGAGTGGGTGGAGGCTGCCTTGGGTGCTCTATCAGGGGGACCAGCCTATTGAGACGGCGACGATTCAGGGGGTTCGTGAACAGACGGGCCTGATTGTGCGACTGACAGATCTTTTTGACGTCATAACTCATGGAGTGGCCGACCCACTTACCGTTGAAATCGTTTATGGTGCGGAAGAAATGGATGGAGAACTCTGCCCAACGGAGTTTTCAAGTGAAGTGGCGTGGCACCCTTTGAACGATCTCCCGGATCTTTCTGACCGCAGGCGATATGGTCCATTCTTTAAACGTCTACTCGACGGAAACGGAAAGCACTGGTCGTGACACAACGCCCTCTTACCTATAAAGACGCAGGAGTCGACATTGCTGCGGTGACGTCGGCTCTTGAGACGGTGGGGCATATGGCCGCGTCAACCCACACCGAGAAGGTGCTCACAGGCCTGGGAAGTTTTGGCGCTCTTTTCGACGCACGCTTTGAAGGAATCAAGGAGCCCGTGCTGGTCTCGAGTACGGACGGGGTCGGGACGAAGGTTCTTTTGGCACAGCGTCTAGGGCGCTTTGACACCCTGGGTGCCGACCTCGTCAATCATTGCATCAACGATATTCTGGTCATGGGGGCTGAACCCCTCTTCTTCCTCGACTATGTGGCGGGTGAGCATTTCCGCGAGGGGATGCTTGAGGCCATTGTGAGTGGCTTTGCCCGGAGTTGTAAGGAGCAGGGCGTGGCTTTGATCGGGGGGGAGACGGCAGAAATGCCCGGCGTCTATCCTCCGGGGCATTTCGACCTGGCGGGATTCATCGTGGGTGTTGCCGAGAAGGGACAACTCCTCACCGGGGATCGCATTGCCGAAGGGGATGTTCTCGTGGCACTTCGATCGAGCGGCCTCCATACGAATGGCTATTCTCTTGCACAAAAGATCCTTCTTGAGGGTGACGGCGCGGAAGAAAATTTACTTCCCGACACGGATGTGTCCGTTGGAGAGGCTCTGATCCGCGAGCACCGGTGTTACTTGAAGCCCTTAAGAGCCCTTTTGAGGGAAGAAGGATTTCACGGGATGGTCCACGTTACCGGCGGTGGCTTCACAGATAATATTCCCCGGGTTCTGCCCGAAAACCTCGGCGCTGTCATCGACCGAGATGCCTGGGTACCTGACCCAGTGTTTTGTGAGATTGCACGACGTGGCCCGGTAGAGAGAGATGAAATGGATCGCACCTTTAACATGGGGCTGGGGATGCTCTTGATCATCGGCGAAGATGCTGTCAAGGATGTCACGCAACACCTCCGCGAGGAGGGTGAAGAACCCCTGGTGGTGGGCAAGGTCGAAGCGGGCGACGGGCAGGTCCGGTATGTCGGGGACGCCTCTTTGTGAACTTTCCCCAGATGTTGAGTTGGGGGGAGTGTCGGTTGTTGGCTTTTGTCCTCGTGCTTCCCGGCTTTCTCGATGAAGACCTCGCGACCCTGGTGGGAGAGGGGCGTTGGGATGAAGCAATTGGCGTGGCGACATCTCACCTGGAGAAACATGATCAAGACACGGAAGTCATCTATTGGCTTGGCCATGCATGGCTTGGAAGGGGGCAGGATCTTCTAGGTGGAGGGCGTTTTGCGACAGGTCTTGCAGCGGGAAGTTTGGAGCAAGCCGTGGCAGCCTTTGCCCGCATTCCAGCGGGGCAGGAGGGGGAGTTCGAAGACGCAAAGGAATGGTGGGCTTATGCGCGTTATTTACGTGGCGAGCGTGAGGGGCTCAGCGATGATCTCGAAAATTGGTATGCATCCACGGAACATGGATATCCCGCTTTCCTGAGAGGGAAAATCGGCATTGATCGAAGGGAAGAGAATGCTGTGCTTTGGGTCGAAAAGGCCGTCAGTGTCGTGGATGATCCGCGTCCCGAATATGCCCTTCTCCTGGCAGAAACTCTGGCTGGCATGGGGCGCATTTCAGAAGCGGAATCTGCCTGGTGGGAGGCAAGAGCGCGGGGGGCGGCGATGGAGGTGTTGATGAGCGCCACCATGAGTCTCTATCCAGACGCAACGAATGCGTCTCGACGACTTTCTCTGATCGGTGAGGTCTCTCAAGAACCTGGTTTGTCTGATCACGCGCTGGTCGGATGGTTTCGCTCGCACGCACTCTATGAACTCGGGCGGATTCCGGAGGCCATTGAGGCCATGTCTGGGGCGGATGTGGGGCGTACCTCGGAAAGTGACCAGGCTCTAGCGGTGCTGCTTCAATTGGATGATCGGCATCAGGAGGTTGTGGAACTTCTGGCTCCGCGATTGAGCGACCGTGATGAGGCCCTTCGTACCGTTTTTTTAAACAGCGCTGACGCATTGGCCCAGTCTCGACGGTTCAGTGAATCGGAGGCGGCCTATGACTTAGCTCTTGCTGAAGAAAACAAGGATGAACGGGCTCAATGGAATCGAGCTCTCATGTTGTCGCGCGCAGGACACGTTGAGAAATCACAAGAGGCCTGGCGGGAACTCACCAGCCAGTATGGCGGGCGTGCCGATGTGCTCAACGACGCCGCTTTGTGTGCTATGGGCGAAGAGCGCATCGATGAGGCGATGGCACTCTGGAAACGATCCGCGGCCCTGCCTCTGAGTCAGGATGCGCAAGAGAACCTCGCATTGGCCTATTTACAGGATGATCCGGTTCAATCTGTCGTCTACTGCGATTCTGTCCTGGGAGAAGAGGAAGGGCGCGATCGTGCCTTGTATGTGCGCTTTTTAGCTCGGCGTCTTGTTCAAGAGGAGGCTTCCGCGTCGCATTGATCGGGCCGGTGAATGAGCGCTACACTCATGTAACGGATGTGATCTGCCCACACTGCTTTTGGAGTTGTTCAACATGCTCGCGTCTCTGTTGACAATCTTGATGTCCGCGATGCTCTTTGGTGACGGAGAGTTAGAGCGATCTCCTGTGCCAGCAAAGGACATCGCTAAAATTTCAGGAGATGTCGCCGACTACTTCGAGGCCCTCGCGGCCGATCAACGGTCTGTTCAGACGAATCTTCTAAAGGCAATCGTTGAGGATATGGGGAAGGCGATTAAGAAAGCCCGGGTTGAAGAGTCGACGCTCACCTATCTCGAAGATTGGGAGATCCTTCTGGAGTCTGCCAAGCCGGAATTGAAGGGATTGAAAAGCCTGTATGGCAAGGGCCTAAAGGAATATGTGTTCACGGATCCCGTGAATCAGGATTGGGACCCGGTGATGTGTTTTATCTCGATTCCTAAGACTTACACAAAGATGAAGGAGGAATTCCCTCCGGCTGTCTTGGTGCTTCTCCCGGACCTCACAGGCCAATTGAGTGCCGACGAATTGATGGGGTCAATCTCCCAGTTCGAAGTCGCATATACCGCACTTTTGGACACACATATTGTCCTCATCCCAGTCGGTCGTCAGGAGGGGGAAGGACGGAAGGCGAAGACGATTCCCCATCAAGGAAGTTGGCTCACGGATGAGAATCTCTACACGCTTTTTACCGGGATGCGAGTCCTTCTCGAGCAACTGCGGTTTGACCGTTCTCAATTGGTCCTCGATGGGTGGGGAAATGCCGGGGAGGATGCTCTTCGCGTCGCATCGATATCGCCGGCGTGGTTTGCTGGGGTGGTGAATCGCGATGGTCCGACGGGAGATGAAACGCTTTTGCTGGAGAATCTTGAACATGTCCCTGTGCTTTATGTGCAGGGGAGTGAAGGGCCAGGGATTGGCGATCTTCCACAAAGATCTGGTGAGACCGTTGGCGTGAAGTTGATCACCGGTGCGGGTACTTTTCTTGAGCCCTCAACAGAGGCTCTTGATGAGGTGAACGCCTGGATCGAATCGCGTGAACGGCCTCTTTCACCTTCGAAGATTCACTACAAGTTAGGAGACATCCGCTTTCAAAGCGTGAATTGGGTGAAAGCCATGTCCATCAATAAGCGTCC
>JAZALG010000103.1:0-13816 GCA_036229545.1 Planctomycetota bacterium
CGGAAACATCTTTGCCGACCTCAGTGACAACTCCAGAAAAGTCGCAACCTGGAATCAAAGGGAGGGGAAAGGCGTGGCCATCGATGCCTCGGCGCACCCAGGTGTCAAGGTGGTTGAGGCCAACGGCCTTGACCTCCAGAACAACCCCATCGGGGTTGCAGGTAGGGTCGGGGACCTCCTCGATCTTGAGGACTTCGGTTCCGCCGTGTTCGTGGATGACGACCGCTCTCATGCCTTTATCTCGTTACTGGCCTTTACATTCGGGAGGGCGCTTCTCTCGGAAGGCGGCCAGGCCTTCCTTGGCGTCGTCGCTCGTAAAGAGCTGCTGTTGGAGTTCACGTTCCAGCGCCAGATGCTCGGCGAAGCCCATTTCCAGACCGCTGACCACCGAGCGCTTGATGTGACCCACCGCAAGGGAGGCCTTCGCCGGGGGGCAGTACTCCTGGGCCTTCTCGATGACCTTGTCGAGGAAGTTCTCAGCGGGGAGGACGTCATGGACCAAGCCGATTTCTTTGGACTCTTCCATGGTCATGGTGCGTCCGGATGCCATGAGTTCGAAAGCCACCGAACGTCCCAAGAGGCGCGAGAGGCGGGCCGTTCCGCCGGTGCCGGGAAGGACTCCGAGAGCGACCTCTGGGAGTCCGACCTTTCCCCCGTCGGCCTTGGCCCATCGGAGGTCGGCGGCGAGGGCAATCTCCAGTCCTCCGCCCACCGCGTGACCGTTCAAGGCAGCAATGACGAGTTTGGGTGTTTGCTCGAGGCGGCAGAGGGTCTCGTTGGCATGGAGACAGAAGTTGTATTTGTACTCCGGGGTGACCTCTTCGAGCATTCCGATGTCTGCTCCGGCGCAGAAAAACTGATCGCCGGCTCCCGTCATGACGAGGACGTGAACATCCTCGTCGAAACGAGCGGCGAGGACAGCTTCGTCCAGTTCTCGGTGCATCTCATGGGAGTAGGCGTTGGCGGGGGGGTGATTCAGTGTGAGGACGAGCACGCTTCCGTGCCGGGATTGTTCAATCAGAGACACACCATTCTCCTGCAGGGGTAGGGACCTTGCTGAAACGAGCGACGGCGGGGGGCATACTACCCGGAGCCGGAGGGCTGGCGAAACCGCTATGAGTCTCGGGCTTCCAGCGAGCGGGGAGAAGGGATGGGCAAAAAGGACGGGATGGTTGGGGCTGAGCAGAGCGGTGAGGTCCTCCATGTTCCTCAAAGTTCCTATGAGCGGGCGTACTTTGTTCTCGCAGCCCTTTTCATTGCTCTTTTGCTTCTCACTAATGTCGTGGGGACCAAACTCTTTGCACTGCCCCTCGATCTTCCCATTGTCGGACCTTTTTTGGCCTGGGTGGCGCGGGTTGTCGCCAGCCTGCTGGGAGGGGAGCCTGCCGAAAACCTCACATTGACGGCCGGAATCATTACCTATCCCCTCACCTTTCTGCTCACCGACATTGTCTCAGAGGTCTGGGGGCGGCGGAGAGCAGACGTCATGGTGATTCTGGGATTCACAGCCTCTCTCCTGATGCTGGGCGTGATCACAGCGGCCGGAGCCCTGCCTCCTTCTGAGATTTGGAATGTCCCGCAGGCTTACCACCATGTGTTTGCCGAACCGTATCTCGTGGGAACTGGGGAATCTGTTGTGGCGGATCATCGTGCCGCTCAGGCGGCTTATCGGTTCACCTTCGATGCACCCGGCGTCTTGCTCCTGGCATCCATGACGGCCTATCTGGTGGCCCAACTTGTAGAAAACCGGCTGTTCCACTTCAGGCGGAGATTGACCAAGGGGCGCGCCCTGTGGTTTCGCAACAACATGTCCACGGTCTTTTCGCAGTTCGCGGACACCCTGATCGTGAACGGGATTTTTCTTCACTTTTACTGGGAACTCGCTCCCTCAGCGATCGGGGTCATCATCCTCAACGTCTATGCCGTCAAGGTGCTCATGGCCCTGGCCGATACGCCCCTGTGCTACCTGGGAGTTTCCTTGATCAGGTCCTACGCCGAGAAAAGTTTCAAAGAGTGAGAACTTAGGCGCCGCTGCGGACCGTGAAGTGCAGTCGCATGATTGACCGGCGGTCTTCCTCGCGGTCGAGACTCTGATAGATGTCGTCAAAGTCGAGCCATCGTGCTGCGGCGAGAGTTCGAGACGGTTGGAGGGCGCGTTTGTTTCCACGTGTGCGATATCCGACGGCCCAGTCGATTTCTTCGAAGTCTCCCAACTGAGTCGTCGTGGCGAGTTGAAGGTCAACGATCTGGCTGGGGGGCTGCAAACCGACTTCTTGGCCGACACTCCGCACGGCTGCCTGAAAGAGGGACTCGTGTGGTTGCATCAAGCCCGAGACGGGAACCCAGAAGGAATCATGGAAGGGCTGATGCCGAACCATCAGGTAGGTCGGGGTCTTCCCTTCCTGGCGGTAGACAAAAACACGGACGACGTGGCGTTGATCCATCGTGATAGAAACTCCGGAGCGTTCTCCTAGAGTTTTTATCGGGATTGACGACCCTTCAGGTTGAGTCGATTAAGGATTTGAATCAGATCTGCCCAAACGACCCTTCGATGGTGGATTTGAAGCCCTGCATGGCGCAGCGTTGCATGTAGAACTGTAGTCCCCGCAGCCCTCCGAGTTCTTCGCCTCCACCGGCTCTTCCCGGTCCTCCGTGAATCATGGAAGGAAGGACCAGCCCCGGGCCTGTTCCGTGGGCTGCGACCCGGCTGCTCCCGAGATAGATTCGACCCGACCAGGGAGCCAGGGCCAGGGCGAGGCCGGTCGTGAAGTTGCGGTCATCGCTGTAGAGGGATGACACCAGGCTTCCCTCTCCCCGTGCCACGAGATGGGCAGCTTCAGCGATATCTCCTGAATAGGAGAGGAGAGAGGACACGGGTCCGAAGACTTCTTTGCTGTGGAAGACATCGTCCTGCGCGTCTTTTGCTTTCAGCAGGGTGGGGGAGATGAAGAACCCCTTCTCTTCGGGGGAGTCGGTTCCCCCTGTGGTGATTTGTGCCGCGGTTGCCAGATTCAAAATCCCCTCTTTCACTTCATCTCTTTGGCTGGCCGAGGTCAGAGGGCCCATGCGGATCCCCTGGGTGGCGGGATTTCCGACGGGGACGGCTTCCAGCGCTGCCGAGAGGGCTTCTGTAACCTCGTCCATCATGGACTCGGGGACCAAGATGCGCCGAGTCCCCGTGCATTTCTGTCCGGCCTTTTGGGTGATTTCGCGTGCCGTGTCACTGAGGAAGGCATCAAAGCCGTCGCTGTCGTTCTCGAGATCTGGCCCGATGATGGTGGCGTTGAGAGAGTCGGCTTCTACGTTGAGTCTTGTTCCTCGATGGACGAAGGCTTCGTGGCTGCGGAGAAGAGACGCTGTTTCTGAAGAACCCGTGAAGGCCACCACGTCCTGCCCAGCCAAGTGGTCGAGGAGGTCTCCGGCGGATCCGCAGAGAAATGAGAACGCCCCTTCGGGAAGAGCCCCGGAGGAGACCACGATTTTGGCCACCTCCTCGGCCACCATGGCCGTGGGAGTTCCGGGTTTCTCTAGGACGGGCATGCCCGCAAGGAGGGCGCAGGCAAACTTCTCCACCATCCCCCATGCGGGGAAATTGAAGGCGTTGATGTGGACTGCCACGCCAAGGCGTGTGGCCCAGATATGTTGTCCCGAAAATCGCGGGGATCTTCCAAGTTGCAATCCTTCGCCGTCAGGAATGAACGGTCGATCCGGAAGATCTTTCGCGAAGGATGCGTAGGCGGTCAGTGTGGCGGTGGCTCCATCGATGTCGAACTTCGCATCACCTCGGGTGTTTCCGGCGTTGGCGATGCCAAGTTCAATCAGGGCTTCCCGATGCTCGTGGATGGCGCTGGCAATGGTCTGAAGGGCTTGCGCCCGATCGGCAAACGACATGGCCCGGATACCGGGGCCGCCGGTCTCTCGAGCAAAAGCAACAGCTTCAGCCAGATCCAGGCCTTCTGTCGACGCAGAAGCTAACCCCTCCTCGGTCGTGGGGTTGAAGAGGAGGTGGCCTTCGCCTGTTCCTTGTTGCCACTGGTTAGCCAGATAACTCTGCAATTTGCGCATGGTGGCGTCTCAGACGGAGCGAGGAGGGTGCGGCGGATCCTATCGCTTCCACGCTGGGGAGGCTATATGGCTTTCATTCTGGCAGTCTGTGACTCGCGGTCGGCAGATGCCTATCATTGAGATGAACGGTGATGTGGAGGATACCCATGGATTCCTGTCAGAGTTTCTGTTTCGCGTTTGCCTTGTTTGCGACGGCCTGTGGGTCGACCTCAGGACGGCATGTCACACCGAGTGAACTCGCGACCATGGAGTCGCGGTTCGAGATGCCCGATGTGGCAGGAATCGAGTCCACAGTGACCGGGGGTGAGGGGAGTTCTGCCGAGGGTGTCATTTCGGAGGGTGGACGTCGTCGCCAAGCGGAACGGGAGGAGGCCCTTCAGCAACGATCCTTGGCGATTAAGTCAGACAGGAAGACCGCAGAGCATCAGATTGTCGTCCTCAGTAAGAGACAGGAGCGTGAATTGATCGAAGGGGTCGTGGACGCTGCGGCAGAAGAACAGTCCGTCTTGGACGCTCAATGGGAGTTGGGATGGGTCCGCGACGAATTGACGCATTTCATCGACGTTGAGTGGGATCGTCGCATGAGGTCGTCAGCGCTCGAGTTGCAAGATGCGGCTGATGAACTGCGGGACGCCAGGGAAGAGTTGGAAGACTACGAGTCGAAGGTGGGCGAGGACATCGCCCCTGAATACGCAAGAGCGCGAGATCGGCTCCGCCGTCGGGTGGACTGGCTCGAACGAAATCATGCCCTCCGACAGGAGGAGCACGGTGATCTTCATGCTGTATTTCTCCCCAGGGAACAGGGCCAATTGGAGGCTGCTGTGGCTTCCCTTTCGGTAAGCCTCCAGAACGCTCAAAAACTTCAGGCGGCGGGACACCTTGCACGGGAAGAGAGTCGCCTTTCTCTCGAACATGAACTGTGGGTGGCCGAACAGGCTCTCAAGGATGTCGCCTTGGCAGAGGTTCAACTGTCCGCCGATCTTGAGGAGTAAAAGAGTCGGGGCTTGGCGTCACGATCTTAAGCCCGCTTTTAGTGATCGACATTCTTCTCATCGGTGGTTTTGTCGGCCATCTCGGAATCGAGGATGTCTTTGATTTCTTGGTACTTCCCGTAGATGGGCCGAACAATGGACTCTGTGCTGAAGGTTTCAATCCCCATGGTCGCTGCGGCCTTATCGAGCACATAAGCCCCCAGGCCGATGATGGCCCCGCCAATGAGAGTCATCCCGAGGAAAAATCCTACGCCTCGGCTGAGACCCGAGAGGAAGTTGATCCAGAGTAGGCGACGATACGAGCCGAGGATCTCAAAGAGCCCGTTGACCTCGGCTTGGGTTTTGGTGACCACCCGGTCGTGTATCTCTTCGACCTTTTGTTCGACCAACGCTTCTGTTTCTTTTGATCGAGAAGACGTGGTGGATTTAGACGACTTGGCCATGGCCCCATCATCGTCGCGAGAGACTCTCCCGCAAGGGGGAGCAGGGCACCAAAGGAAAGGGCCCCGCTCCCCTTGCGGGGGGCGAGGCCCCTGGACCTCTGCTCGAAGAGCAGAGAGTCACATAAATCCTTGGACTACTGGACCGTCAACTCCAGACCTGGCGAGTGCTTGAGAGCACCAGCAAGGTTGGGAGCAAAGGCCTGGAAGTACAACTGCAGACCCACTGGAGTATTGGCAGGCAATGCACCAGTGAGATCGATCTTTCCAGATGTGGTCGACAACGGTAGACCGCCGATCCGGAAATTCCATGGGAAGGCGTACAGCGTGACGCCATGGCTAGGAAGGTCCAGGTCGGACATGGTGATGCCAGCAACAAGCTGTGCATCTTGGCCACCAGTACCCTTGATGGTAATGGTGTTCATTGAACCCGGGGTTCCGTCGCCGTCACCCGTGAGATTCATGTTGCCGGTGGAATCACCATATGAGAGCCATGCCGGAGGCGGTGGGGGAGGACCGAGATCCTCGCCGTGCAGCCCAGCATAGAAACTAGCTTTGGGGTTTGGAGGACCACCGAACCAGAAACTTCCAAGGTGGTTCCACGAACCGTCATACATGTCGAACACGTCTTCGGTCCCAGGACCGTTTCCGGTCAGCATGGGGCCTGTGTCGGCATCCAAAGCTTCGTACGACCAACCGACGACGCCCGCAGTCAGGCGAAGAGGTGGGTCGAACACGACATTGACCAGGTAAGCCTCGAAACCGCCACTGACGGATTCGGGGAGACCTGTGAGGTTGAACACGGTGGAGTCACCGGGGTTACCCCATCCCACATCACCTGCAGAGTTACCCGTGTGGAAGCGCACGTTGAGATCCACGGGGGTAGCACTTGAGGTGGCGTAGGCGATGTCCATGGAGCAGACATTCGCGTCATTGTCCAGCGTGCCCCAGTCCAACAGCGGGGTATTGGCCCCACCCGTGAACAAGGATCCGCTCATGGCCGTGTTGTCATAAAACAGGTCACAAGTTGCTGGAGACGTGGCCGCAACGTAGAAACTGGCCATGGGAGCAGGAGGACCACCAAACCAGAATGTCCCCATGTAACCCATCGCGCTGTCATACATGTCGAAGGCATCTTCAACACCGTCCGCGTTGGGAGGACCGGAGAGCAATGGGCCCGTGTCGTCATCGAGAGCCTGGTAGGACCAGCCAAAGGCGCCGTCAACGGCGACAAGGCCAAGACCTGTCAGGTCGAGGTCGAGAACCCAAGCTGCTGGATTTCCGTCTGCTGACCCTGGAAGGCCAGTAAGCGGCAGAGCGGCAATGTTTGTCCCGGGGTTTGAAAAACCATCAGCCCCTTCATGGACGCGCAAAACCATGTCGACGGTGCCTACGGTCGATGTGGCATAACCGATTTGCACACCATTGACTTCTGAGACACCACTGCCGGTGGCCAGGGTTCCCCAGTCCATCACAATGATTCCATTGCCGGCGGTGAAGAAAGAGCCGTTAGATGCACTGTTATCAAAAATGACCGACGAGCCACCACTACTGTCAGCTGCCGACATGGTGCCAGTCGCAAAGTCATACTGGCCTGCATAGGTCGGTGCACCGACAGAATTCGCGCTGGCCAGGCCGAGATCGGCCGCTGTGGCAGCGTGATTAGAAGTGTTGGCAGGAACGAATGTCCCTGTCGCCGCGTAATAGGTGCCCGCAAAAGTGGGCGGATTCTCGACCGGGATAAAATCCTGGGCCGAAACGATCGTCAATGGCGCAACGAGCGCGACGATCAGTAAGAAACGAATGGCTTTCATCGTGATTTTCTCCGTGATGAGTGGGCCTGTTGTGATGTTTCACACGGAGAAGGTCCGGAACCTGCCCGTACCCATTGGGGAGATAGCACGCATATCCCAAATCCCGTGCGCTGTTAAATATTCTTACACGGATTTCAATCTGTGTGTGAAAAAAGGCGCGGGTGTTCTCTTGTTTTAGAGAAGAGACGCAAAGGTGTGGAAATTGGCACAGTAGGGCTGGAAAGAGCTTATTTCTGCAAGAGAGCTGAGATTGCAGCAATATGGTCCGGTGTGGTGCCACAGCAGCCCCCGATAATGCTGGCTCCATGAGCGATCCATTTCATCGCATCTTGAGCGTAGGAATCAGGCATCACTTTCGTTTCACCGGGAAAAATATGGTTTCCGTAGGCTCCGAGACGAGCCGAGGAGATTAGAGGGTTGAGAGTTTCCAAGGCAGGCCCGATGCGGTGAGGAGCAGTGCAGTTGATCAAAAACGCTTCTGCCCCGAGTTCCGAGGCTTCGACGTAGGCCTGGGCGATTTCTTTTGAGTCGAAATAATCACCCTCTGCCCCCAGGGTGACGGCCGCCCAGACCGGGCGCCCTGTTCCAACTGCCGCGATGGTGGCTGCGCGCATCTCCCGCAGGGTGTTCATCGTTTCGACAAGCAGGAGGTCACACCCAGCCTCTGCTAAGACATGGGCAAGGGCCTCGTGTTCATCCGCAAGGGTGGCGTCATCGGGAACGAGGTCGGGGCGAAAACAATCCTCAAGAGTGGAGAGACTTCCTGCGACCAGGGCCTGAGGGCCGGCCCCTTCTCGGCAAAGGGAGACAGCCATTCTCGCGAGTTCATCCCAACGGCCTGCCCAGGGAGTGTGGGCTAGATTCCGACTCCGTGTCCGAAAGGTTGCGGCCGTGTGCACCGTGGCTCCCGCAGCGGCGTAATCACGATGGATCTGACGGACGAGATCAGGCGCTTCCCAAAGGGCCGCTGCCGACCAGGCCGGAGCAGGGAGTTTTTGTCCCCGGCGTTCGAGTTCGGTGCCCATGGGGCCGTCGAGCAAAATGACTTCGGATGTCACCGTTTCGATCCCCCTGTATCCATGCTGAGGTCTACGACAAGAGGAATGTGGTCCGAGGCCTCTCGAGCGAGAGCCATGCGAGATCGAAAACTGCGGTGGGCTTCCAACTGTCCTCGGACGAACACCCTGTCGAGGGCGCCCACGGGCTTGCGGGAAGGGAATGTTCTGATGGCGCGTTGTCCCCTTCCTGTGACGCAGGTGAATCCTGCATCCTTGAGGGGCCCATGGTGAATCATGCCCATCCAGTCATTGGTGTCGCCGGCAAGGATGACTCGGCTCCCCTGGCGCAGATGACTCATGGGCTGTTTCTCGACGAGACGACGCAGCTGCCATCTCCTCTCCACGCCCGAGAGGCCCAGGTGCATATTGAAAATGTGAAGGGTTGACCGCCGTCCGCCTTCTCGGGCGTGGACTCTGCTGTAGAGTGCGCCGCGCCGCTTCTTGACAGAAAAGGTGAGGTCGACGTTGGACGAGAACACGATGGGGTGTCTGGACAGTGTGGCATTGCCGTACTTTCCACGCTTCAAGGTGACGTTGGGTTCAAACGCCCAGTAGGGGTATCCCAGTGCTTCGGCGAGCATGGCGGCTTGATGATCTCGGCCTGACCGCGGAACGCCGTCGTCTACCTCTTGGAGCAGGACTAAATCTGCCTGGTAATGGCGGAGCACGGTCGTCATGCGCTCAGGGTCGTATCGCCGGTCTTTTGATCCCAGGCCCTTGTGGATATTCCAGGTGAGTAAGCGCACCCCGTTCCTCCTACTTGGTTGTTTCTTCGGGGGTCGGTTGGCCTTCTAGTCCCAACTCTTTGGCGTGAGGTTGAAGCGCTTCGATGATGAAGGCGATGTGTTCTTTTAAGTCCACTTCCAGAAGGCGTACACCCTCGTGGACTTCATGCCGCTCCACCTTCGCTGCGAAATCTTTCTTCTTGAGCTTTTTGACCACGCTCTTAGGGGGCAGGGTGGCGATGCCCCCGGGGCGGACATGGCAGCAGGCGCCGATGAAACCGGTGAGTTCGTCGCAGGCGAGGAGCGCCTTATCGAGGGGGGAGTCGTGGGAAATGCCCCAGCCTGTGTAATGCGCGGAGATGGCGTGGGCGATGGCTTCTTGGTTTTGCTCTCTGAGCCAGGCCACGATTCGGTGGGGGTGTTCCTCCGGCCACTGATCGTAGTCGGCGTCGTGAAGCATCCCGGCAATCCCCCAGGCTTCTTCATCCTCTTCACCACCGCCATAACGGTGCGCTGCCTGCCGGAGGACAATTTCTACCGCCTGGGCATGGCGACGGAGGGCATCACTGGGTGTCCATTCACACAGTAAAGCCCAGGCCTGATCGCGAGTGAGACCGGTGACGATTGCGTTTTCCTCTCTTGGTCACTCCCACTTCTTCTACGGAGAAGTGGGAGTGAAAGAAAATGCAGGCACAAATCGCCTAGAGGTTCTCGGCAGCTTCGATGTACTCATCGAGGGAGACCTGGAGGGCTTCCTTTTGTTCTCCGCCGGGCGCATTTTCGATTGCAGCCTGCTGGGTCCTGATCGCGCTGGCAAGATTCCCAAGACGGAACTCCACTCTTGCGAGGGTGTCTAGGATGCTCGGATTTGACTTTTCGGTCAGGGTGTTTGCCTTGTTCGCAGCGAAGAGGGCCAACTCAAGATCTCGTTGTTCCTCATTCAGATTCCCTTCGGGGTCGACGATGAACCACGAGAGGCCGTTGAGCAGATTGGCATCCTTGGCAAAGTCACCATTCAGGATGTCTCGCCCGTGGCGTGCTGCGTCCGCCTTGCGATCCAGTCTGACGAGCGCGTGATATTTGTACTGGGATCCCGTGGTGGCGTAGAGGGGGTGCTTGTCAATGAGGGCATCAGAGGCATCCAGGACGCTTGCCCAATCTTCGGATCTGAGCCCGGCTCCCAGAGCATTCAGTTCCGGCCTCGCGGCATTCCTGGCGGCGTCGGCAGCTGCTTCGGCCTCAGCCTTTTTTTCCATCTCTTTCTTGTACGCCTCTTGATCAAAGGTGTCGGCGACGATCTGTTCGACAGCCTCGTCCATTCCGCTCATGGGGTGTCCAATCCACTCGATCTGACCGGTCTTTCCGACGACCATGCATGTGGGGATGCCCCGTCGCTTCGCTGCTGCCATGAACGCGTCTGCGGCAAATCCGTCGTTGTCTTCGCAGATGGTGTAGTCCATCGCATCCCCCTGCTCATCGACGAAGTCTGCGGTGGGAACCATGCGGTCGTTGGGCCAAATCGCGACTCCGATGACGGTGACATCTTTTCTCATTTCTTCTTGGAGATCGTTGATGTGAGGAATCGAGGCCTTGCAGGGACCGCACCAGGTTGCCCAGAAGTCGAGGATGTAGACATGACCCTCTTCCCACTGCGAAACAGCTTCACCCTTGAGCCAGGTGACGTCGCTGAGTGTGGGGGCCGGGCTTCCGATGCCGAGAATGTCATCGGTGGCGAGGCTTACAGGGGCGAAGGTGGCCACGAGGGCCAGGGAGATGAGTGCGATCTTGGACATGGGTTCTCCTTTTGATTTCTTGGAATAGCCCAGGTGGGCCAGTCCTGTAGCCCGGAAGTCTAACGAATCGAGTGCTGCTGCTGCTGCCCTCCATCTTTCGCGAGGGTTGCCATCATCAGGTCCGTGGACGGTTTCTTCTGTAAAAGGCACAGGACTATGGCCCGGGGATGGGTTCGGTACTATGGAATCTGACCGAGTTTGGAGAATTCGACGATGGCATGTGGCGTGGTACTTGGTGAGTCTTGGTCTGGTGCCCTTGCAGACCAAGTCCAATACGTCAGTGATGGTGTCGGGACTGCCGACCTGATGAAGAACGGATCAGGAGGGGTGACGCTCTTTGCCTTCGATGTGGGACAGTCCTTGCCGGAGAGCACCGCACCTTTTGACGCGATGGTGACGGTACTTGAAGGCCAAGCGGAGGTTACGGTGGAAGGAGAGAAACATTGCGTGAAAGCAGGAGAGGCCGTTTTGATTCCGTCCCACAGACCCCACGCGCTTTCGGCTCCTGAACGAGTAAAAATCGCACTCACTCTGTTGCGGGTCTCGTAAAGCGAGGGGGAGAGTTAATGTCATGGAGATCGTGACCTGGAATGTCAATTCTGTCCGGGCCCGCTTGCCAAGGGTCTTGGCCTGGTTGGAAGCCAACACTCCGGATGTTCTCTGCCTCCAGGAATTGAAGTGCCAGGATGAGGACTTCCCGCGGGAGGAGATCGAGGGGCTCGGTTATCACATCGAATCCCACGGCCAGAAGACCTACAACGGGGTGGCCATCCTGTCCCGCTCGACACCGGATGATGTTGTCAGGGGGATGCCAGGGGATGATCTCGCCGGGCAGGCCAGAGTCTTGGCGGCGACGGTCGGTGGGGTGCGGATCTTGAATCTCTATGTCGTCAATGGAAAGGATGTCGGCGATCCGTACTACGACATCAAGTTGTCGTGGATGCAATGCCTGACGAACTACCTCAAGACCGATTTCGACATGGATGATTCGGTGGTGGTGACGGGAGACTTCAACATTACCTTCGATGATCGTGACATCTACGATCCGGACAAGTGGCGTGGAAGGATTCATTGTTCTGAGCCGGAGAGGGACGCGCTCGCAGCGCTGATGGCCCCGGGGCTTACCGACGCGTTTCGGCATTTTGAGGAGGAGGGGGGGCACTACACCTGGTGGGATTATCGGACCCGTGGGTTCCAAGGTGATCGGGGGATGCGTCTGGATCACTTTCTGGTCAGTGCTTCTGCGCTCGCCCGTTGCCAGGGCGTCAGGATCGACAAGGAAGAGAGAGGATCTGAAAGACCTTCTGATCATGTCCCTGTTGTGCTCACTCTGAAATAAGGGTTTCCGGTGGCCTCGCCCTCGCTTCTTCGATGAGAAAACAGCGATGACTCATAGCCAGGATCGAGCACCCACCACCGTGCGGGAGTTCTCCGAGGGGGTGGTCGGCAGCCCCGAGTTGGCGATCAAACTCTCGCCTCCGCCGGTGGGCCTCGCCGACCATGACCCGATTCCTCAGGCGCTCCGCCTGTGGCCTGTTCGGTCAAGGTCGCTTGTGATTCGCCCATGGGTTGAGGCTCGAGCCCCTTCTCCCCGTGGCTACGCTGACTCCTCTCGGCGGCCGGGCATTCTCCACGCTCTCGCCAACCATGAACTGCAGGCTGTGGAACTCTTTGCCTGGGCCCTTCTCGCTTTCCCCGAGGCTCCGAGGGAGTTTCGCCAGGGGTTGCTGGCAATCCTTCGGGAGGAACAGATTCACTGTCGACTCTACATCGAGCGACTTGAATCCCTGGGAGGGCGCTTTGGGGAACATCCGGTGACGGGGCACTTTTGGAATCAATGGCGGGCCATGACGAGTCCCGCTCGTTTTGTTGCGGTCATGGGGTTGACGTTCGAGGGTGCAAACCTTGATCACGCCGAAGATCTCGCCGCACTCGCCGAGGATGTTGGTGATATTGAGACGGCAGAGATTGTGCGGAGGGTTCACCGGGACGAAATTCGTCATGTTTCTTTTGGCTGGCATTGGCTGGGTGTTTTCAAAGATTCTGAGGAGTCGATGTGGGACGCGTGGAATGCACTGGTTCGCAAACCTCTCGGTCCCGAGAGGGCTTGTGGGCGTGTCTTGCACCCACAGAGTCGCCGAGCGGCTGGTTTGGATGAGGCGTTTATTGATGCCCTGACCGAAGCGGTTGCCCGTTAAGTCATGCGCCGTGTCATTGGCAATCTGGCCTGGGAGGAGGAGATTGCAGGGGATGCCCTGGCGCCGGAGAGTTCACTCGCGACCATGCTGTCAGTCGTTGCGACTGTGTTGAGGGTGTTTTGTCGAGCGGATGACGAATTGTGGACTCCCGTAGCAGTGGACCCTTGTAGGCTGGTCGGGCTAGAGGATCTTCCTCCGCCTCGACTGGTGTCTGGCCCTCTTCCGACAGAGGCTGCCGGGCCGGTTCTGGCATGGGGTGAAACCACTCAGACGGCCGCTTTGAGAGTGCCGGGGGAGGTCCCCCTGCCTCAAGAGTTGACGTCATGGATGGACATGCCCTGGGCATGGCCCGTGGCTGACCCCGACGTGGCTTGCAGAGTGTCTCATCGGCAGTTTGATTTTGAACTCGCTCAGGAGTGGGGGATGGCGTTGCCTGGAGCGCAGATGATCACCTCCCTCGATGATTTAGAAACCCATCTCGCTGGTGGCGGCGCCGAAGGATCCCCGCTTTTGCGTTGGGTACTGAAAGCTCCTTTTTCATCAGCGGGTCGCCGGCGAGTCATCGGTGAGGGGACAGCTTTCGAGGATTGGCGGAGAGCCGAGAGGCTTTTGGAACAACATGGCTCCCTTCTTTTCGAACCCTGGATGGACCGGGAAGATGATTTTGGCGCTTTGGGCGTGGTGCTTGATGACGGGATTGACGTGCTCGGCACCCATGGCCAGGAGGTGCA
>JAZALG010000104.1:0-5477 GCA_036229545.1 Planctomycetota bacterium
CTGCCTGCTGCTTCTGTTCTGCGACGAGCTGAGGCGCGATTTGTGGCGCAGGATCTTGGCGCGGCAGAGAGCCTCTATCGGCGTCTCGTGTCGCTCTCGACGGGATCGGCTGTTCCCTATCGCGGTCTCGCAAAGATCGCGATGGCTCGCGGTGAACCGGACCTTGCCCTGTCTCACCTTCGGGATGCTCGGAAAATGTGGCCCTATACTTCCGATTTGATCGCAGAGGAGGGCGAGGTCCTTCTCGAAATGGGAGACGCAGAGGGAGCATTGAAACTCTTTCGTTTGGCAGTGTCGTTGAGCCCTGAGGATCACGGCGCTCGCTATGGCCTTGTCCATGCGCTTGCAGCAACAAACCAGCGCGGTGAAGCCATTTCACGCCTTGAGCATGAAGTGCGGACAGATGCCGAGCTTGATCCAGCAGCCATTCGGACTCTTGCCCATCTATGGTGGGAGGAAACTGGAGATCTTGAGGGGGACGCAAAAATCGAGGCCATGGTCGCAGCGCGGCACTTCTATGCCATGGTGATCGAAGAGGCAGGCGCGGACCTTGCGGATCTTGTGAACGAACGGTTTGCCAACATCACGCACCTCCTGCAGATGGAAGAGGATGCCCCTCAAAGTTGGTGGCACGGGATCTACATGCCCTGGCTTGAAAGAAACAGCTGGGGGAGGATTGCATCGCCGTTTCACTACACCAACATGGTGGGGGAGCCGGTTAAAATTCTTCCGGGCTGGGAGGAGGCTTTGGGGCCGCCTCTGCCTCGAAAGTTCCGTTAGAAAGAACTGCTCCGGCGGGATTTATTTTGTGAATGCTTTGCGGATCCTTCCCGTTGTGTTCAAATTGCCCAATGGAAAAGGTTACAAGACCCCGTTCCCCGAGCCCTGAGACGGAAGAGTCTCTTTCTGAGGCTGGTGTGGAAACTTCCGCGAGGGTGGATGCCGCCGCGGATCACCTCGCCCGTCGAGTCGTGGCAGAGGCTCTGACCTTCGATGATGTTCTCTTGCTCCCTCGGCGGTCGGATGTTCTCCCGAGTGAGGTCGATACGACGACGTGGCTGACACCGCACGTGTCCTTGCAGATCCCCCTTGTTTCTGCAGCCATGGATACGGTGACTGAGGCGGGCCTTGCGATCAGTCTCGCCCAATCGGGTGGGCTTGGGATCATTCACAAAAATCTTTCTCCGGAAGACCAGGTGCGGGAGGTTGAGAAGGTCAAGCGATCAGCACACGGGGTGATCGCCGACCCGCACACTCTGCCGCCGGATGCGACGATTGGGCGAGCGCAGGAACTCATGACGCAGTTTCACATCTCAGGTCTTCCTATTGTGGATGACGGGGATGTTGTCATCGGGATTCTTACCAACCGTGATTTACGTTTTCATCGATCGCCAGAGACGAAAGTCGCCGAAGTGATGACTAAAGATCTTGTTTCTGGCCCTCCCCAGACGTCATTGGAGGAGGCAAAGGACGCGCTGCATCGCAACAAAATCGAAAAGTTCCTTCTCCTGGATGAAGGTGGGCGTCTTGCGGGTCTGATCACCATGCGGGATATCAATGAGGCGGTGCGATGGCCCCACGCGTGCCGAGATGGAAAGGGACGATTGAGAGTGGGGGCAGCTGTCGGTGTTCATGAGTATGAAAGGGTCGAGGCTCTCGTCGGCGCGGATGTCGACGTCATCGTGGTGGATACGGCCCACGGTCATAGCGGGAACGTTTTGGAAACGGTGCGACAGATTAAGCAACGTTGCGACATCGATGTAATCGCCGGAAATATTGCCACCACTGAAGGAGCTGCTGAGTTGATTGCAGCGGGGGCTGACGCGTTGAAAGTTGGAATCGGCCCGGGGTCGATCTGCACGACGCGCGTGGTTTCTGGGGTAGGCGTTCCGCAACTCACTGCCATTGCCAATGTCGTTTCCGCCACGCAAGGGTCTGACGTTAAGGTCATCGCTGATGGAGGAATCCGACACAGTGGAGACATCGTGAAGGCTCTGGCCATGGGAGCAGATGTGGTCATGCTTGGAGCGCTTTTTGCGGGGCTTGACGAGAGTCCTGGCGAGCGGGTTTTGTACAAAGGGCGAACCTACCAAACCGTGCGAGGAATGGGGTCACTAGGGGCCATGGTGGATGGAAGTAGTGATCGATACGGGCAGGGGGATGTCATGGAGGCAGAGAAACTCGTCCCCGAAGGCGTCGAGGGTCTTGTCCCTTACAAGGGCCCCCTCGCCCCCTTCGTCTATCAACTTGTTGGAGGGGTGCGGTCAGGCATGGGCTATCTGGGCGTTGAGAAACTCGAGGGACTCAGGCGCGAGGCCCGCTTTGTGAAGGTCTCTGCAGCGTCACTGCAGGAGAACCATCCACACGACATCGAAATCACCAAAGAAGCCCCCAACTATCAGGGTCGCACGTGAAATGACCAAAAGTACGGCCCGAGATGACTCGGCATCATCTCTTTGCGCTTCACTAGCCCACGAAACGGTTGTGGTGGTTGACTTTGGGAGTCAGTACACCCAACTGATCGCCCGTCGAGTTCGAGATGCGGGAGTTTTCTGCCGGATCGTCCACTGCGGGGCTTCGATTGACGACATCGTTGGGGATCGCGCTTTACTGAAGGGCATCATCTTGTCGGGTGGGCCACGTTCGGTTTACGAAGAAGGGGCCCCCGCGCTCGACCCCGCTATTCTGGAACAAGATGTGCCCGTCCTGGGCATTTGCTATGGGCTCCAGGCGGTGGTCAATGCCCTTGGCGGAGAAGTGGTGAGGGGTGAAGAGGGAGGTGAGTACGGCAGGACAGAACTCTCTTCCGAAAAACTCCCCGGAGCTGAGGGGAGCAGTGTGGTTTGGATGAGCCACGGCGATCGAGTCGGCCAACTTCCCGATGGCTTTGACACTCTGGCGTCTTCGGTCTCCTGCCCTCACGCCGCAGTGGAGGGACTGGACGGACAATTTCTTGGGTTGCAGTTCCATCCCGAGGTCACCCACACCGATCAGGGCGAGTCCATCCTGGCCGAGTTTCTCCACGAGCGTTGCGGTGCTGGGGCGGACTGGAAGATGGACTCATTTGTTGACGATGCCATAGCTGCCGTCAAAGAACAGGTTGGAGAATCACACGTGATTTGCGGGCTGTCAGGCGGCGTGGATTCGTCGGCCCTCTCTCTTCTCCTGAACAGGGCCCTTGGGTCTCGTCTGACGTGCATTTTTGTCAACAATGGGCTTCTTCGGAAAGGAGAGGCTGACCAGGTTGTCTCAACATTCAAGGAAGGGTTTGGTCTGCAGTTGCACCACGTGGATGCCACGGAGCGTTTTTTAGATGGGCTGGCCGGGGTGACTGACCCTGAAGAGAAGCGCAAGGTTATCGGATCGATCTTTATCGATGTCTTCACGGAGGAGGCCCGGAATTGCGGTGGCCTTGATTACCTCGCTCAGGGAACGCTTTACCCGGACGTGATTGAATCGGTGGCGGCACATGGGGGCCCCACAGCAACGATTAAGACGCATCATAATGTGGGTGGTCTCCCCGATGATCTGAACTTTGAATTGATCGAGCCCTTCAGGATGCTGTTCAAGGACGAAGTCCGGCAGATCGCTCGACTGATGGACTTGCCCCCGGATCTTGTTGGGCGGCACCCCTTCCCGGGACCTGGCCTAGCGGTTCGTTGTGTCGGCGAAGTGACGGCGGACCGGTTGAGCACTCTCCGCGAGGCAGATGCAATCTTTCTGGAAGAGTTGGAGGTTTCGGGGTGGTTGGAAAGTACCTCGCAGGCCTTTGCAGTTTTGTTGCCGGTGCGATCTGTGGGCGTGATGGGGGATGCCCGTACCTACGAAAACGTTCTTGCACTCCGTTCAGTGGACACCACCGATTTTATGACCGCAGACTGGAGCCCACTTCCGCAGGATCTTTTGGCCAGAGTGTCAAATCGCATCATTAATGAGGTGGAGGGGGTGAATCGGGTTGTTTACGACATTTCGAGCAAGCCCCCCGCGACGATCGAGTGGGAATAACTGGCTGATTTCTCACTCTTTGAGGCCGCCAAGATACTGCCGGTTCAATCTCCCCATATTCCCGAGAGTTGATATGATGTTTTTGGGAAATCTACAACAGGGGCTTTGAGAGGACACACCACGATGGGCATCGATTTTATTCGCACCGCGTTCGCGGTGTTTGTGTTTGTGGCTGGGGCATTCGGGCAGTGGGGCGGTGAGATTACCGTCCTGGGGACGGTCACGGACCCCCTCGTTGTAATCACCGCCGATTTGGATGGTGACACCGATTTGGAAATGATTGCCGTTTCTTCATCGGACAGCAAAGTGTCCTGGTGGGAGAACGATGGTGTGACGGATGACGGCTACCTTGCCATGGGGCGCCAGCAAGTTGTGGCGTCGGGTACTAAAGGAGGCGTCTACCAGACCCAAGACATTATTGCTGGTGATATGGACGGTGATGGCGATCTTGATCTTGTCACAGCGTCGGGCGCTGGCGGGAACGGAGTGATTGCTTGGTTTACAAATAACATCGCAGACGATGGAACTTTTTCATCTGTAAATGTCATTGGCACGTCTGTCCTTACAGGGACCAGCGTGGACGTATCAGACCTCGATGATGATGGTGACATGGATGTGGTGGCGGGAGACTATTTCGGGGGCATTCATGTTTTCGAAAATACCGCGACGCTACCCACTGATCCACCAATCTGGGCCGCCGGGGTGGTTATCTATCAGGACCCCAGTTATCTCGCCGTGACGGACATCGAACTCGCCGATGTAGATGGCGATGGTGATGAGGACGTCATGATGGCACACAAATCCAGCCACTACTCCTACCTTGAGAACTCAAGTGACGGCAGTTTGGATATAGCCTTCGGAACGCAGGACACTCTCGTGACACTTGACGCTGTGGCCTCGGGACCGAAGTCGATTCGGGCCGTCGATATAGACGGTGATGGTGACTTGGATTTGCTCTGTGCCAACAGTAACGAGAACACCGTGGGCTGGTATGAGAATCTAGATGCCGGCACCTATGGTGGTGAGCGGGTTGTTTCTTCGACAGTAATGTGGGTGTCTTCGGCCTTCCCGTACGACGTGAACCTGGATGGGGATATGGATGTGGTGGCGTCGAGTTATACTGACAATCAGGTTGTGTGGTTTGCAAACGACGGGAGCGAGGTTTGGGGGAGTGCGACGATCATCACTTCAACAGCAGTTGGCGTCCAAAGCGTTGTTATGGCCGACTTAAATGGAGACTTGCGCCCAGATTGCTTGACTGCATCGTCTGGCGATGACCAGGTGGGTTACCACTCCAACAGCATGCGTTTCGAGGATTGCAACGGGAACGGCCTGCAAGACTCGGCGGATATTGAGAAGGGCACCAGTCTGGATGTGAATAGTGACTCGACGCCCGACGAATGTCAGACCGAATGGCTGGATATGGGGAACGCTCTCGTTGGGACCGGCGGGATTGCTCCAAAGTTGGCCAT
>JAZALG010000105.1:0-35450 GCA_036229545.1 Planctomycetota bacterium
ACCATTTCGTACCCCAGCGGCTTGAGGAGCAGATCCAACTCCGCAAGTTTTCCAGAGTTTGTTGTCGCAACCAAGAGCCGTGTCACGGCTGGAGAGCGGCCTCCTGGGCCGCGGCGATTTGAACGAGTGCCGACTGCCCCACGTCCAAGAGGGCGTTGAGTTGTTCCAAAGAGAAGGAACTGCGCTCTGCTCCGCCATTGATTTCGATCAGACGGCCGCTTCCCGTCATGACAAGGTTCATGTCGACTTCAGCAGAACTGTCTTCGTAGTAGTTGAGATCCGCCATGGTTGTGTCTTCTACGATGCCGACGCTGACGGCCTGCAGGCTTTCCGTCAGGGGCCACTGCTTGATACTTCCATCCTCCTTCAGCGCTGTGAAGGCATCATGGAGGGCGACGTAGGCTCCGTTGATTGCCGTGGTTCGAGTCCCGCCATCAGCGGCGAGGACGTCGCAGTCGACCCATACCGTGCGTCCGGGGATGGCTTTGCGATTCACGATGCACCGGAGAGCTCGCCCGACGAGTCGCTGGATTTCCACAGCACGGCCGTCGGGGCGGGAGCCCCGCCGACGTTGGTGGCGTGTCCCCGTGGAGGCCGGAATCATGTCGTACTCCGCTGTGACCCAGCCTTCTCCGGTATTTTGCAGGAAGTGAGGGACAGTGTTTTCAACGATGGCGGTGCAGAGGACTCGTGTTCCTCCAAATTCTGCAAGGACGGAGCCTGGGACTTCGGGCAGCCAGTGCCGCGTGAATTGGATGGGACGCAAGGCATCCGGTGTACGGCCGTCGAGACGTTTGCTACTCATGATGGGGCTTCTCCAACAGGGAGTATAGGAGGGGCGAGCGGGCCCGGGCAATTGGCGATCTCAGGCCTCAACCTGTAGCAGCCTGACGGCTTCTCCTCGGTGCATGGCCCCGTCAATGATCGGGTCACCATCTCCGGTGATGTCTGTGATGATTCCAGAGATGGATTTCCCATCAATTTCCATGGTGACTCGCCGTCCGGTGAGCCATGAGGCCTCGCGATACTCCTCTCCTCGTTCGCGATCCTCCTCTGTTCCGCTCTCGGACAGGGCCCTGTCCATTTCGGCTACAAAAGCCGCCAGGAGAGCGTCTCGGTGGGCCTTGCCGCCTGAAAGTTCGGCGCTTCCCGCGATTTCTTTGAGGTCTTCGGGTAGAGAGGCACCGTCGAGGGTGAGGTTGATCCCGAGACCCAGAACGTGGCGGCGCTCGCCATTGGGGCAGACAGCGGTCTCCACGAGGATTCCTCCGATCTTCCGGTCACCTCGCATCAGGTCGTTGGGCCACTTGAGGCGCACGTCTTGAACGTCCAGGGAGCAAAGGGCGCGCCGCGCGGACACGGCCGCAAGGATGGAGAGTCGAGAGAGACGCGGGAGAGAGGAGGCGTCCAGGACCAGGGACATCGCGAGGGATTGATGGGGGAGGGTGTACCACGCTCTCCCCCGCCGGCCTCTTCCCTTTGTTTGTTCCTCTGTGACGACAACGGCACCGTGGTTGAGGGTGCCCTTTTCGATCTGCGAGCGAGCCCATCGATTTGTGGAATCGATGGTCGCGTGGTGGAAAACCGGATGGCCAGGGATGAGAGGGGGGGTGAGACTGTTGTCGGGGTTCACGTCGATATCCTACGTCTCCTCAAGGGGAGACGCGAGACGGGCCGCAGGGTGGGTGTGCCCCGCGGCCCGTGAGGGGATATCGATGGAGATGGTGAGGGGTTACATCATCAAGGCGTTCTTGGAGTTCTCGAGATGCACCTTTAGTTTGCGAATGACATTGCTGTGGATCTGGCAGACCCGGGATTCGGTCAAGGTGAGCAACTCGCCGATCTTTTTCATGGTGAAGCCATCGCGGTAGTACATCAGCATGATCTGCTTCTCCCTCTGGTTCAGCGAGCGGATGATGCTCCGCATGACATCCTCTTGATTCATGAGGTCTGCCGGGTCGGGAGAACTTTGGTCCTTGACGAAACTGATCTTTTCGGCGGCCGTATCCCCTGATCCGTCGTCCCATGTTTCTGAGAGGGACCGGACAGAGTGGGGAGACGCCTCTTCGGAGATAGAGGAGTAGTCATCAAGAGAAAGCTTCATCTGCTTGGCCATCTCAGCATGGGTCGGCTCCCTGCCGTGACGCGCTTCGAGGGCTACACGAGCTCGTGTGAGTTGATGGGCACGGAGCCGGACGAGGCGTGGCACCCAGTCTTGGCTGCGCAGATCATCGAGGATGGCTCCACGAATACGAGTGCTGCAATAGGTCTTGAACTTGATGCCACGAGACAGGTCAAAGCCGTTGATGGCGTCCATCAGCCCGAAGATGCCAGCGCTCTTGAGGTCATCGACCTCCACGCTGTTGGGCAGGGTGACCGCAAGTCGTTCCGCAATGAAGTGCACCACGGGGAGGTACATTTCCATGAACTGGTTGCGAATTTCCGGGTTTCCGGTTTTCTGGTAGTCCCGCCAGAGCTGCTCGTTGGGGCCGCCGAGTTCGCCTCGAACTTTCTTGCCTGGTTTTGCTGAGGATCTTGAGGAAGTTGAAGATTTCTCTGAACTTCCGGTCATCCTGCTTTTCCCGCGACTTTCGGCTTTTTCCGCTTGGCGGGGGTGAGCGGTTTTCTTTGTCTTTGTCACTGCCCTTCTCCTTTGTCGTGCAACTGGCTGCCCGTTCCGCGGTGCGGGGTTGGGCCCTCTAGTTTTGCGTCCCACCCTTTCGGATGGTTTGCCTTCTCCCCCCAGTCACCGGGCGGGTGACTGGAAAGATCCGACCGTTATGTCATCGGTGTAATCTGTACAAACTGTATAAGTTAAAGAAGTGTTTTTTCATGTGCGATGTTTCGTGTGACGTATCGTCCAACATTAATCTAGCGCGCTCCCGGGCCAATACACCTCGATGTCACAAGTTCGTCACATTTTTAACCCTGGTGTACATGCCTTAAAATTTCTGTTTCTCACCTCTAAAAGTTAAGAAACGGCTTAAAGCGTCGAATTTCGCTTCTTTACCGGTGGTTTTTGTACAAACGGCCGGAACAGGAGGTACGGACCACGAACGTGGGACGTTTTTACTGGGCGAAACTCACCTTCTCGCTTGGAAACAGGGCTCGAGGCCGCTTATCAGCCGACGGGTGTTTCGACGGGCTCAGAGAGCTCGGTTTGGGCGAAATAGTTCTCAGCAAACTCAATGAACTGGTTTTCGGCAAATTTACCAAGGGTGGCAATGCCTCCGTCGTTCATCGCTGTTTCTTCGCGCACCGTTTCGAAATCGACGTCGCGTACTGTTTTGCGGCATTCGATGGAGAAGGTCTGGGCTTCCATCTGTGGGTTCAGAAGGAGCATGATCCGTGAGAAGTAGCTGCGTGAGGAGCCTTCACTGTCGATGAGGGTTTCCTCAGTTTTGGTCGTGAGGCTGTAATACCCGTCAAAGAAGCCTCTTGAGAGGGAAAACTGGGGGGCTTCTTTGCAGAAGTTCTGGATGAGATCGTCGATCAAACTCTCGACGCGCTCCCGGTAGTTAAAAGTGGCAACCGTCTGGTCAGAATGGGCCATGTCTTCTTCGGTCCGTTCTTGCAGGTGCGTAGCAGTTCTTCGCGCGTTTTCTGCGCGAATCTTGCGCAACTTTTCTTTGAATATGCGGTTTGCCATTGTGCTAACTCGTGATTAGGGAGAAGTGTCGTGTCCTGCGTGTTTCTCTATCGGCTGTCTGCCTATCTTTTATGAAGAGAAGAATAGTTCGTAACTTAGCGGGGGCAAGCGAATCGTCAGGATTCCCTTGGAAAAGACCAAAAATGAGGGCAACACGAACAACGAGCTTCTTCTAGCGCTAATTGAAGCGCAGGAGCGCCCGTACGCTTCGATCCCCCAACTTTTCCTTCCAGGGGAGAAAATCGAGTGCGACCACGAAGGCCATGGCCGAGATGCTGGCACCCGTAGACTCCACAAGACGGCAGGTGGCCTCTGCCGTTCCGCCCGTTGCAATGAGGTCATCCACGATGACAACAGTGTCATTGTCGGACAGGGCGTCGACATGCATCTCCACGGTGTCCGTGCCGTACTCCAGCTCATATTCCTGGCTCACGGTGTCGGCCGGGAGTTTGCCCGGCTTGCGGACTGGGATGAAGCCAACGCCCATTGACATCGCGAGGGCTGCGCCGAAGAGAAATCCTCGCGATTCGATGCCGACGATCTTGTCGCAGGAGACGTCGCTGATCGAACCTTGGAGTTGCTCGATGGAGGCGGCAAAGGCCTCGGGCGAGGACAGGAGTGGCGTGATGTCCTTGAAGACGATGCCGGGCTTGGGGAAGTCTGGAATGTCACGAATGAAGTCGTTGAGATCGACCATGAAGATGCTCCCTTGTGTGGGGGGGGGTTACATGCGGTCAGGAATGGGAATGCCGAGCCAGCCTAGCCCATTGCACAGGGCTTGACGGGTGGCTGCGGCCAGGGACAGGCGGGCCTTCGTGAGGGTTTCATCATCGGAGAGAACCTTCCAGTCCCGACGAGAGTAAAGAGTGCTGAAGTGTGATGCGATCTTGAGCAGCTGATCAGCAAGATAACTCGGCTCACTGGAATCGACGGCGCGAGCCAAACTGGCTGGCAGGCCGTCGATGGCGAGGAGAAGGAGGGTCTCGTCCTCTCCGGAAAGTAGGGACCACTCTATCTCTCCACAGTACTCCTTGCCGTAGCGGGCGAGGATGGAAGCAATACGGGCCGCGGTGTACTGGAGGTAGGGGCCGGTCTCTCCCTCGAAACTTAAGACAGCATCCCAATCAAAGACCACGTCCCGGGCCCGTCGGTTTTTGAGGTCGTTGAAGACCACGGCGCCGATGCTGATTTGCCGAGAGACTTCGTCCAGGTTGTCTGGCGCCACACGTCCCTTCTCCTCAACGCCCTTGGCGATGGTTTCGCGAGCAAGGTCAGCCGCTTTGTTGAGGACATCTTCCAAGTAAATGATGTCTCCCTTGCGGGTGCTCATCTTGCGATCCGTGAATCGCATCATGCCGAAGGGGACATGCTCTACAGCCCCGTGCCACGCTCGCCCCATGCGCTCAAGGATTTTCTTCATCTGCTGGAAATGATGGGTTTGTGAAACGCCGACGACGTAGAGGCAGCGGGGAAAGGTATAGGTTTGGTATCGATAGTCCGCGGCGGCGAGATCGCGGGTCAGATAAAGCGTTGACCCATCCTTTTTCCGCAGGAGTGCCGTCCCCAGGTCATCATCTTCGAGATCCACGACCGTGGCATCCTCGCTCTCGGTGAGCAGGCCTTTTGACTCCAATTCCTCAAGGACGGCGGGCATGAGTTCTTCGTAATAACTTTCCCCCTGAACCTCGTCGAAGTGAATGCCCAGCATCGCGTAGACCCGGTCAAACTCTGCGAGTGAGACTTTCCGGAACTCCTCCCAAAGACGCCGGCATTCCCCGTCCCCTCCTTCCAGAGACTGGAATTTCACTCGGGCTCGCTCCTGAATCTCAGGGTCCTCTTCCAACCGTCGATTGAACTCGACGTAGAGGTCGAGAAGAAAACTAATGCCCTCTTGCTGGAGGCGCACCTCGTCACCCAACTCCTCCCAGATGGCCAACAGTTGCCCAAATTGGGTTCCCCAATCGCCGATGTGGTTGATCCCCACGGGCTGATATCCACGCGCCGCCAGCATGCGGCACAGGGCATGGCCGATCACCGTGGAGCGAAGGTGGTGAATCCCAAAGGGCTTGGCGATGTTCGGGGAACTGAAGTCGACGGGGACTTTTTCTCCCCCTCCCGCATCCGAGGTTCCAAAGCATGGGCCCGCTGACAAGACGTCTGAGACGATGTCTCGGGCCGCGGTTTCGCCATTCACGAAGAGGTTGACGTAAGGGCCGGCAACGGCAACACGACCGAAATCTTCGGGAAGGGAAAGGCTCTGCTCCAAATGCGTCGCGGCCTCAGGAGGTGTCGTCCCTCTTGTCTTGGCCAGGTCAAAGCAGGGGAAGGCCAGATGTCCCATGGCCTTTCGAGGTGGAACGGTAATTTGATCGAGAACGTCTCCCTCGTCTTCGCCGAGGATCTCGGCGATGGCTTTCGCGAAGATGGGTGCGTAGCGGCTCATGGGTGGTGGCCGAACCGATTCTTGGAGGGTTCGAGGGAATGGTAGCGATTCCCGGACCCCGATGAATCATCCTGAGGTGTGAAGAAAAGACGACAGCCGCAGACGGGGGACCTCACGTTGTGTTCTTGATCTGGGGGCTTCTTGCAACGACCGCCTGGACGGCGGCGCTCTGCGCGTGTTCGACGACAGAGAAAATGCGATCGATCTGCGTCCCATCCAACTCCATCTTCCACGTCTCGGTGGCCGAGGTGGGGGGGCGCATGATGCTGTAATAAGAAGCATGGCTGGAACTTTTGCCCTTCAGCGTCTCAATGAAGTCGTCCGTCTGGGAATCCCAGGAAAGGTCGGCGTGGTCGAACAACCTTGGCAGTTCGGTACCGAGGTCCTCACACAATTGCTCATAGATGACCTGGCAGTAGGCGTCATTCCCGTCCATGTCGAGGGCGACCTTGTCGTTGCAGAGCATCCAGGAGTAGGCGAGTTGCTCTTCAAGTGTGCGAGCCGCCATGTCTTTGTAGTCGTATGGGTAGCGCGTTGCTTCGGGGAGTTGAAAGAGGCTCTCAAGATAGGTGTCGGGGGGCATCAGTTTCATGTCGGCTCCGCGGATTCGCGAAGCGACCACGCCGCAGGGATGGCGCATCAAGTGCATGAAGCGCAGCGACGGGACCGCGGCTGCGAACAGTGCGGTGCGGCAGAGTGAATTGACCGACTTGATGACGTAGTAGCAGGAAGACCGATTCGTCCCTGACATGTCCGGCACTGTCAGGCCGAGGGGGGGGATGGACGACCTTTCCCAGGCCTTAGCGGCCAGTACGGCAAGCCTGTGGACCCACTCGGTGGCAGACGTGCGATAGTTTTTTGAGAAGGGGGGTTGGTGCCCAACGCTTTTTACTGCCCTCACCCGTTTCAACTCCTCGATGTATGTGGCCGCCTCGTCGAGATGATCTGAGATTTTCGAAACGTCAGGGAGATAGGGGATGTCGTTGTTCACATGGATGGAATCAGGTTCGTGGCGATAGACCACGTCGGGGTGACTGTCGAAGAGCTTCGCGAGCCACGTGGTGCCCGATCGGCCGCTCCCAAGGATCATCAGCATGGCGAGTGACGATGGGCGTAGTACGGAGCAGGTGTTTCCTCGGTTTTGGCAAGCACGTTGCACCTCCCGGGGTTCATCGGCGACGGGTTGGCCGTTTCTCAGACGGCTAGGGGGATGTTAGCGATTCCCCGGTCCCTGAGGGATGACGGGGGGGAGGCGGTCAAGGAATGGCTGGTTCTCCAGGCCCAGGGTGTGCCCGACATCTCGCCATCCGTCCAAGAGGATGCCTTCGATCTGGAAGTCTGCGTCGGCTCGATCCAGGCACGATTGAACGAATCGTCCCTGGGCGCTCTTTCCAAAGGCCATGTGGGATGCCCCCCCGGCAAGGATCCACAGGGAGGGAGGTGAGGGGAGGTCTTCTCGCCAGAGATTCCATGTGAACAAGACGGAGTCCACCCAAGCGGCTCCCCCCTGGAGGGACGAAAACCCCTCGAGGGTGCCTGCGGGTTGAAGCCTTGGGCCGAGGATGTCGACGGCCTGGGGATCCTGCGCGAGTTGGCGATGGAGGGCTGTTGCGAAGGAGCCGATGGTGGCTAGACGTGCTCCGATACGGGTCTGGGGGCTTACGGCTCGGACTTCCTTCCGAACACGTCGATACAGGGCGTGCCATGCGTCGGGGCTGAGCCGGAGTCCGGCCTGATTCACGGCTTCTTCATCCGGCTCAGGGAAGGGAAGCAACACCGCAGGTTGGAATGTCGCAGCGAGGCGAACAGCGCCCTGAATGAAAACCTCCGTCGCCAGATCCGATTCTGGCTGTTGCCATGCCCAATGGTCTGGGGCCCGCAGCGACAGGACGAGGGGGCGATTGGGGTGGGGCAATCCCTCGCCGTCGTGGCTTGCTGGACGGATCCAGGCCGTGACGTTGCCCGGGGGAGAAGCATGCGGGTCGCGGGTGAAGACGCCGACCGACAGATCAGAGCGAAGGGGGGAAGAAAGGGATCCGTTGTCCCTGAAAAAGGAGGCGATGATCTGGTCAGAGGGCCCCTTGAAGGTAGCCAGGGTGAGAACGACAAAGGCGCAGACCGCCGGGACGGTAAGGGCGATGGCCATGCGGGTGAGAGACGTGGGGGATTGCCGGGGACAGAAGGCGGGTAAATGCCAGGAGAGGGTCGAGAGGTACGTCAGTCGTGATCCCCCGAGGAGAACTTGAAGGATGCTGTAGTCGTACAGGAGGCTGGCTTCGGACGGGGTGACAGGATTTCCAGTCAAAGCCCAGGCTCCGACTCCGGTGCAGAGCCCCAGACCCACATTGTGAAGCAGGATGGGGATGTCGGTCAGGCGGATTCCTCTGGAGGAGATCGCAGAGATGTTCTGGGCGATGCCTCCGGCGAAAAGGAGGGGAAAAGCCCAGGCGAGGAGTGGAGAAAAGAGCCAAGAGGCCTCAAAGGGAAAGAGGCGGTCGCGAAGAAGGACGATGAAGAGAAGCACAGCGAGGGGGAGGAGCCATCTTCTTTCCCAGGGTGTAGCCCCCTGTTCTTTTCGCGAGGCGTTGAAGTTCCACGCGAGGAGGAGGGCTGTCCAGGCGAGAAACACGCCGTGGATGGAGAGGATCACGAGGTCTCTCCCACGATCTGGAGGAAGGCGGCCTTCGCCAGGGCCTGCAGGTTTTCAGGGCCGAGAAGTTTTTCGGCTTCTTCCTCTGTGGCCCAGCAGAAGGCGTCGTGCTCCTCGGAGAGAGCGGGGTCCCTCTCAGGCGCCGGGCCGAGGAAATAGGCGACCCGTTTTGGAATGGAATCTCCGATCTCGTCTCGGACGGAGTAGTGAAGCAGAGAGCGAAACATCGGGTTGAGTTTCACGTCTGTGTACCCTGTCTCCTCTTCAACCTCTCGGCGTGCTGTGGCGATCTCGTGGGCGTCAGCCGGATCACGTCGCCCCTTGGCAAAGCCCCAGTGTTTCCCTTGGGAATGACGGAGGAGAAGGAGGTGGGGAACTCCCTCAAGAAGACGAAAAAGGATGATGCCACTGGCGAGTAGGGTCATGAGGATGCCTGTACCGAGAGGATGGTCTGGGTCGGGGATGATAGGATCCCCAGCAAGATGAGCGCTACCGTCCCGCACCCTGTTCCCCCATCCATGGCCTCCCGCTCAGGGAGGGTGGTCGCTAACGAAGTCGTCTCTGGGGGGGCACATCGGATTGAATTCGAAGTGGCAGGGGGGTGGCCGGCAACCAGAGCAGGGCAGTTCGTGATGTTGAGCCTTGATGACCCTGAGTTTCCCCTTCTCCCACGCCCTTTCAGCCTGTTGGGCTGCCAATCCGGGGATGAAGGGGAGGCCGACCATGTCGAGTTTCTCGTCATGCCTGTCGGCAAGGGGAGTGGCCTGATCTGTTCGGTGAAGGTGGGGGCCGAAGCCAATCTTGTGGGTCCTATGGGACATGCGGTGGAGGCGGATGTCCCCGAAGGGCCTCTGGTCTGTGTCGCGGGAGGATATGGGGTGGCACCCTTCATCTTTCTCTTGGAACAGTGGACCAGAGAGGGAAGAAAACAGGGAGAAGACGTCACTGTGGTTTTCGGAGCCCGGACAAAAGAGCGCCTGTCCCTGGCCGATCGATTGGAGGCTTCGGCGTCACGGGTGCTTCTGTGCACCGACGATGGATCGAAAGGGCTCGAGGGGAGGGTTGATGAGGCACTCACCAATCTCCTGCAGGAAGAATCCCCCACCATGATTCTAACCTGTGGTCCGGAGGCGATGATGGAGGCGGTTGGCAAGGTCGCGGTCAAAGCACAGGTGCCGGCCAGAGCCTCCCTGGAGACCGTGATGGGCTGCGGCTATGCCGTGTGCAATGGATGCGCGGTGGCCGTACACAGCGACCAGCACCCCGAGGGGTATACCTACGAGCTCGCTTGCAGGGAAGGCACGGTATTCGACGAAAGTCGACTTCTTTGGCATCCCCTCTAAAGGTCCCCCCTTTCGTCGCATAGGGCTCTTCCGATAGGCTACGCCCCCCCCCGTCTGAGGCGTGATGACAGGACGATGAGAGTCATCTAGACCCCGGACGACGACACGTTGACACCCCGTGGAATTGCGTCCTATGACCGACGTCGTGATTGCCGGTGCCTGCCGAACGGCCATCGGCCGTTTCCAAGGAAGTCTTGCAGGATTCACAGCTCCAGAACTGGGCTCCCATGTCTTGAAGGAGGCCCTTTCACGCTCCGGAGTGGCCGCTGAAAAGGTGGACGAGGTCATTCTGGGCAATGTGCTCCAGGCCGGTGTGGGTCAGGCTCCTGCTCGTCAGGCGCAGCGTGCCGCCGGAATCCCCGACGCCGTGCCGGCCCTGACCGTCAACAAGGTCTGCGGGTCTGGTCTCAAGGCCGTCATGTTGGCGGCCCAGGCCATTCGCTGCGGGGATGCCAAGGTAATTCTTGCGGGTGGCATGGAATCCATGACCAGAGCCCCCTACATGGTTCCCAAGGCGCGCGACGGCATGCGCCTGGGCCACGCTTCGATCGTGGATTCCATGATCGCGGACGGCCTGTGGGATCCCTACTACGACATGCACATGGGCATGACCGGCGAAGCGGTCTGCTCGGAATATTCTATTTCCCGGGATCAGCAGGATGACTGGTCTGCCCGGAGCCATGCACGGGCGTCCGCCGCCCACAAAGAAGGACGCTTTGCCGAGGAAATTGCCCCCATTGAGATCGCTCCGCGGAAGGGGGACCCCTGGAGTTTTGACAAGGATGAGGGAGTTCGGGATGACGTCACCGCTGAGGACCTGAACAAACTCCGTCCGGCTTTCGATAAGGAAGGGTCGGTCACGGCGGGCAATGCCAGCCAGATCAGCGACGGAGCCGCGGCAGTGGTGGTGCTGGCTGAAGATGTGGCGAAGGATATGGGGATCGAGCCCCTCGCACGCATCACGGGCTACGCAGCGGGGGGGATGGACCCCAAGTGGGTCATGATGGCCCCGACAGAAGCGGCGAAAAACCTTCAGGAGAAGACCGGTGTCGCGCCTCGTGACTACGATCTTGTGGAACTCAACGAGGCTTTTTCGAGTCAATGCTGTGCGATTTCCAGCCTGTGGGAGATGGACGAGGAGAAAATGAACGTCAACGGTGGTGGCGTCGCCCTCGGGCATCCCATTGGAGCCTCGGGCACACGGGTACTCGTTACTTTGATCCATGCGTTGAGACAAAGAGACCTTCGCCACGGGATGGCCACCCTTTGCTTGGGTGGCGGCAACGCCGTGGCCATGGCCGTGGAGGTGTGCTGACCATGGCTCTTTCTCGGGTGGCTGTCATCGGCGCGGGAACCATGGGGGCGGGAATCGCCCAGGTGATGGCCCAGCACGATCGAGAGGTCACCCTTGTGGATGTTAGTGACGAGGCTCTGGTGAAGGGGATGGGTGGAATCGAGAAGAGCCTTTCTCGGTTTGCGTCGAAGGGAAAGATTGAAGAAGACGCTCTTCCACAAATTCTGGGACGGATCGATACGGCGACAACGCTGGAAGGCTGTGTCGGGAGCGATCTCGTGATTGAGGCCGTGCCGGAGGATCTCGGTCTGAAAACAAAAATTCTTGGGGAGGTGGGTGGCCTCGTTTCCGGTGAGACCATCCTGGCCTCGAATACGTCTTCGATTTCAATCACCACCCTGGGAGAGAAGTCAGGCTGCCCGGAACGTTTCATCGGGATGCACTTCATGAACCCCGTTCCTGTGAGCACTCTGGTGGAGGTGATTCGCAGTCCTGCCAGTTCCGACGAGGTGGCAGAAGCGGTGATCGATCTGGCCAAGGAATTGGGAAAAGTTCCCGTGTCCGCAAACGATTCTCCTGGATTCGTCTCCAATCGCGTGCTCATGCCCATGATCAATGAGGCGGCGATTTGTCTGATGGAAGGGGTGGCGGAAGCTGAAGCGATCGACGACATCATGAAACTCGGAATGGCTCACCCCATGGGGCCTTTGGCCCTGGCTGATTTGATTGGTGTGGATGTCTGCCTCGACATCATGGAAGTACTCCATCATGACTTTGACAACGACAAGTACTGTCCCTGCCCTCTCCTTCGTCAGATGGTGGCGGATGGCCACCTTGGCCGGAAGACAGGCCAGGGTTTCCACCACTACGACTGAGCCCATGAACTTCGAACTCAGTGAAGAACATCAACTCGTTCGGGAAAGCGCTCGGGAATTTGCCGAGCGAGAGGTTGCTCCCACAGCGGCGGAACGAGACCGAGCGGGGACCTTCCCCGAAGAGGAGTTTAAGAAAGCAGCCGAACAGGGCTTTACGGCCATGCTGATTCCGGAAGCCTATGGCGGCGCGGAGATGGGAACGCTCGCGGCTGTCGTCATGGTGGAAGAGGTGAGCCGTATCTGTGCTTCGACCGGGGTGACGTTGAGCGTGCACAACTCTTTGGTTTGCAGCCCGATTGTTCGCCACGGCACCGAAGAACAGAAGACATGGGTTCTCCCGCAGTTGGCCTCGGGTGCATGGCTCGGCGCCTACGCTCTGAGCGAAGCAGGAGCTGGGAGTGACGCGGCCGCGCTCATTTGCCGGGCCGACCGGGAGGGCGATGATTTCCTCCTGAACGGGACCAAACTCTGGATTACTTCCGGCGATCACGCAGACCTCATGATTATCTTCGCCCGGGCGGACGAGGGTGTGACAGCGTTTCTCGTGGAGACAGCGTCGGAAGGTTTCAGTGTCGGGAAGAAGGAGGAGAAACTCGGGATTCGGTCCTCCAGTACCGTCGAAGTGATTCTCGAAAATGTTCGCGTTTCCGCTGACAGGGTCTTGGGCGAAGTCGGGAAGGGGCTGACCGTGGCCTTTGATACCTTGGACGGTGGCCGAATCGGTATTGCCGGGCAGGCTCTGGGCATTTCGCAGGCTGCTTTCGAGGCCAGCGTCCGTTATGCCCGGGAGCGCGAGCAGTTCGGGAGGCCAATCGGCGACTTCCAGGCGATTTCCTGGAAATTGGCTGAAATGTCGGCAAACCTCGAGGCCGCGAGACTGGTCACCTACCGGGCTGCCTCCCTCCGGGATGAACGTCGTCCCCATACCCGGCAGGCGGCAGAAGCCAAACTCGTCGCCTCGACGCTCTCCAATAAAATCGTTGACGAGGCGGTCCAGATTCACGGTGGCGCGGGGTACACAACGGAATTTCCGGTCGAGCGTTACTTCCGAGACGCTCGGATCACTGAAATCTACGAGGGAACGACTGAGATTCAGCGCCTTGTGATTGCCCGCGACATTTTCAACTCATGATGACAGTCGAACATGGAGACATCCTCGATAGGGTCAAGGCCAGGGACAGCCTCGCCTGCGGAAGGCTCATGTCCTGGGCCGAAAAGGGTGATCCGAGATTCGCAGAAGTCCATCGAGATCTTGCCACCCTGCTCGGTCAAGGAAAGAGAGTCGGAGTGACCGGTCCAGCGGGGGTGGGGAAAAGTTCGTTGGTCGAAGGACTTCTTGTCCATTGGCGAAAGGCTGGCCTCAATTTGGGTGTGGTGGCTATCGATCCCACGAGCCCATTTTCAGGAGGAGCCCTCCTCGGCGATCGAGTGCGCATGCCGTCCGCATCACTCGACTCGGGGGTCTTCATTCGATCGATGGGGACGCGCGGAGCCCTCGGGGGTTTGGCGCGGGCAACGGATGACGTGGTTGATGTCCTTGATGCCGCCGGATCGGACATGGTGTGCATTGAAACGGTTGGTGCAGGACAGAATGAGGTGGAGATCGCCCGCTCTGCCGACGTCACGGTGGTGGTTCTCCAGCCTGGAAGTGGCGATGGAGTGCAGGCGATGAAGGCAGGCCTGTTGGAGGCGGCGGACATCTTTGTTGTGAATAAGTCCGATCTTTCGGGAGCGGAACGCCTAGTTGGTGATTTGTCGGAGATGCTAGAGATGCGACCGACGTCCGATTCTCAGCCAGCGATTCTCTCAACGGTGGCATCGGAGGGGGAGGGGGTCGATGATTTGGCGAGTGCAATCGAGGGCTGGCTGGACGATGCAGAATCGACCGGGCGGTTGGCGGAACGACGACGTGTTGCTTTTAACCTTCGCGTCCAGCGTCTCGTAAACAGTTGGTCCCCCCAAACGGACTGGGAGGCTTGTGGGCTGTCGGATCGGTTGAAGGAGAGACTGGCTCAGGAGGAGGAGTCCTGCTCCGCTTATGAGGTTGCGCAGGATCTGTTGGACTGGACTGCGAAAGCAGGAGACTCGGGAGAAAACTCGTGACAGAAGACCCGATTCGCGTACTGGTTGCCAAGCCCGGCCTCGATGGCCATGACCGTGGAGCGAAGGTCGTGGCGTCCGCCCTGCGCGATGCAGGGATGGAGGTGATCTATGGTGGACTGCACCAGACACCTGCCATGGTGGTTGAGACGGCAGTGCAGGAGGATGTTGAAGTGGTTGGACTGTCCGTCCTCAGTGGTGCCCACATGACTCTCATCCCTGAGATCAAGTCGGGGCTCGATGCGGTGGGAGCTGGCCATGTTCTGGTGACCGGAGGAGGGATTATCCCTGAAGAAGACATGGAGGCTCTGACTCAACTTGGTGTGGGGCGTCTTTTTGGACCGGGGAGCAGTTTGGAAGAATTGGCCACCTACATCCGTGAGGAAGTGGGCCAGCGAAGGAAGATCTCAAGGAGTGAATAACATGGAAATGAACCCGCACCCACCCTCCCGGAAAGAGAAACCGCCTGCCCGGGAGATTCTCAACATTGATGAAGCGGCCAACCTCTTGGGTGTGAGCGTAAAAACGTTCAGCAAGGTTCTCCGGGAGGGGAGTGTGCCGGGGCGCAAGGTCGGACGAGAGTGGAAGTTCAGCCGTCAGGCTCTCATTGACTGGGTGGGGGAGGCTCTCTCTCGGGAGTCTCTGGATGCTCCGGAAGGAAAATCGGGCCCGGCCGGTTCGGCCCAGGGGCCCCGGCGCTCTTCGCGAAGGAGTCCGACTGACGCGGTGACCGACGGTTTTTCCGTGGACGATCTTTGATGGCCTCTTATCCCCTTTCCCTAACCGAAGAACAGGAGATGCTGCGGGACACCGTTAGGGCGTTTTCCGAAGACGTTCTTCTGCCCCAGGCGATTGAGATTGACCGGGAGCAGCGGTTCCCAGTCGAAACCTTCGCACAGATGGGAGAACTCGGCTTGCTTGGCCTGCCTGTTCCCGAGGAGTACGGGGGAGGGGGAGTTGATGCGGTATCCATCACGTTGGTCATTCAGGAGTTGGCCCGATGCTGTGGCTCGACGGCGTTGGGGCTCGCGGCGCACACGTCGCTTTGCATGTGGCCGATCTACCAGTTCGGTACCGAGGAACAACGGCAACGCTATTTGCCGGACCTCACCTCTGGAAAAAAACTGGGCGCCTTTGGTCTCACCGAACCCAACGCGGGGAGTGACGCAGGGGGCACCCTTACATCGGCTGTCAAAGATGGCGACGGCTGGCTGCTGAATGGCTCGAAGATCTTCATTACGAACGCGAATTACGCGGACGTCTTTGTTGTGACAGCGGTGACCGACAAGGAAAAGAAAACCCGGGGGGGCATCTCCTCGTTCATTGTGGAGCGGGGGTGGGATGGTTTCGAAGTGAACAAGGGCAGTGAGAAGCTCGGCATGCGGGGAAGCGATTGGGGCGAGTTATATTTTGCTGACTGTCGCCTGCCTAAAGAGAGCCTCCTCGGTGAAGAAGGGTTGGGCTTTGTGAATTTTATGGAGACTCTTGATGGCGGACGTATTGGAATCGGTGCTTTGGCTCTCGGGCTTGCCCTCGGTGCCTACGAGAGATCGCTGTCCTACTCCCAGGAACGAAAAGCCTTCGGAAAAGCACTTTCCGATAAGCAGGGAATCGCCTTCATGCTTGCCGACATGGCGACCCAAATCGAAGCGGCGCGGCACCTTATTCAACATGCGGCAAGGCTCAGAGATGAGGGCCAGCCGTTCACGACGGCGGCGGCCATGGCCAAACTTTTTGCTTCTGAGATGGCGATGAAGGTGACCTTTGACGCGATCCAGATTCATGGAGGTTATGGATTTACGAACGAGTATCACGTGGAGCGCATGTACCGTGATGCGAAGTTGTGCACGATTGGAGAAGGTACGAGTGAAATTCAGCGGATGGTCATTGCACGGGACCGTCTCGACCAATCTCTTCGTTGAGGATTGCCATGTCAGCACAAGAGGATGAACCCAAAGATTCCCTTTCACGTCTGGCTAGAGAGTCAGATGTTGAGTCCTTCGAGGCAGCGTGGCTTGAGGCCATTGATGGCAAAGAGCCGACCCCGGATCTTCTCGAGGCGTACCACGAACTTTCCGGAGAGAAGCGACACGTCGTGGGGCACTCTCTTCTCGAAGTATTGTTCGAGGCCTGCACCGAGCGGAAGGACGCAGAGGGAATCCTGGCGGTGGGGGCGGAGTTGCTGTCCTCAGCGAGCAGGGGAGATCTTGATCTGGAGCCGGCCCTTCGCGATGCCCTGGGAGAGCAGTTCGGGCAGGAAAGTTGGTATGCGAGTTTTTTGCGTCTTTCCGGATTGGAAGAAGAGTCGGCGCTTCAGGCGTCGCAGGGTGGGGGAATGCGTTCTTTTATAGAAGCTCTTGAGCAATTTGACGCGTTGAGGCGGTTTCTTCCTGGAAGCGTGGTCTACCACTCGAGTGGATGGAAAGAGGGCTTGGTGGTGGACTATGACCCGACGTCTGAGCAGATCTCGATCCAGTTTCGCCAGGATGGCACCGTGCGGCAGATGCCCATTACGAGTGCCCTCGATGTTCTGACCACTCTCGCCGAAGATGATCTTCGCGCGCGCCTTCTCGTTGACGAGGAGGGGCTGAAAGAGGAAGCAGCCTCTTCTCCTAGTCTTCTTGTTCGTGCCGTCGCACGATTGCATCGAGATCGAGCGACGGTCAAAGAGATGAAGTTGTGGCTTTATGGCACGGTAATCGAAGAGCGGTCTTGGAATAGTTGGTGGAAGAAGGCAAAGCAAGCAGGCCTCCAAGATCCATTTTTGGCGGTGGATAATCCAAGCCGCCCGGTTTTCGTACTCCGAAAGAAAGCTCTGACGGCAGAAGAAGAGATGGGTCTTGCCATGGAGGGGGCGGCGAGTCTTGTCGAACTGCTGAAAGTGGTTGCAGGGCCCCTGTCTTTGGATCCCGAAGCGGACCTCAAAGGCAGGATCCTTTCAGCGGTGAAATCGGGGGTTGCTGATGAAGGAGAAACCTCAACAGAGAGGCTGGCAGGTGCCCTTCTCCTGCGGCGTCACGGGGAGTCGCAGGATGAGTTCATCGCAACTCTGTTGGACGGGATGCTGGCTGAGGAGTCCGTCACGTTCGCGACGATTGTTTCCGCTCTGGGGAATCGAACGGAACGGCGAGACCTCTTTGAGGTTTATGCGGCCGCCAAACCGGATCTTTGGAGTGATGGCATCATTGGCGAACTTGATGGACTGCCGACGGACCTTCTCGGTCTAGTCGCCGACCGCCTCACCCTGGAGGGAAGGGGCGCTGCCTTGGCGAATCGTTTCCGCATTTTTCTTCTGACTCCAAGCAGGTATGCAGACGCGGTTCTTGCCCTGTCTCGGCGTTTTGTCGCCGGGGACTTTTCTGAAATCGAAGGAGCCCCGGACTCCGTCAATGTGTGCCACGGGCTGCTGTGCATGGCAGAGACCCAGGCGCCTCGTGCGGAGCGGGGTGATAAAGAGGCAAAGGACGTCATGAAGGAGTTGGAGCGTCTCATCATCGAAAAGGGGCTCGCTTCTCAATTCGTGGAACAGGGATCGCAATCGGACCTAGAGTCGTCGCTTTCTGTGATGGCTCGCTGCGCTACGTTGCCGAGCGTCTTGGTGAACGCGGTTCGCGTTCCCATCGAGAAGAGGTGTCCAGACCTCATTCCTCGCAAGGAGATTCCCTTCTGGGAATCCGGCCCTCTGTTTACGAGCAAGGACGGAATGCTCCGTCGGCAAGAGGAGTACCGGGTGCTTCTTGAGGAGAAAATCCCAGAGAACAGCGCAGACATCGGTCGGGCTGCCTCCTACGGCGACCTGTCCGAGAATTTTGAGTGGACGGCTGCCATTGAACAGCAGAGGCAACTCACGGAGAAGGCCGCAGCCATGGAAGCTGAATTGAGGGTCGCCCAGTTGATCGAGGATCAGGAGTTAGTGGATGGCGTCGTGTCGCCGGGGATGGTTGTGACCTACTCCACGGGGGGAGAAACCCACCAGATACGAATTTTTGGACCATGGGAGCGGGGGGAAGATGTCGTGAGTTATCAGGCTCCTTTGGCTGCTGGCATGCTTGGAGGAAAGGAGGGTGATACTCTGGTCGTGGACCTTCCTTCGGGGTCGGTGGAGGTTACGGTGACGGCAGTGGTGCCGGCGTAGCAAATCTTTCCCCCTCATGAGAATGCTAGGTGACTGTTTCTTCCGATGACGGTGACCACCTTGGACAAATCCCCTTAGGGGGGGATGAAGAGACTTCGCCACCGCGCTCTTCCGGTCCGTCGGACGAGGAGATTCGTGCTGCCGCCGCGATTGCTGGCGACTATCGCGCCTCGGTTCCTGGGACAGAGCCTGACCGTTCCCCCGCAGGGAAGGACGAGGGACGGGTGGCCGACCGCCCCTCAATGGATTTCTGGGAGGTTCTCTACGAACGGCGGACCACTCGGCGGTTTGACAAGAGTCGATCTGTCCCCCGGGACGTGGTCCTCGAACTTCTCGATGCTGCCGTCTTCTCTCCCACGAGTTGCAATCTCCAGATGTGGGACTTTCTCGTGGTGGACGACCCGGATCTGCGCGAGCAACTGGGACGGCTCTCTCTTCAAGTTCTCTCTACTCCCCTGACGATCTTTGTGACCTACGGCAAGGAATACAGTGAAGAGGGCTATGCCAACGTGCAGTCTGCCGCAGCGGCGATGATGAACATGTCCAATGCGGCGCACGTGCTGGGGATGGGAACCTTCTGGATCAACCAACTCGGCCCTCGGGATGAGGTGGGCCGTATTCTTGGGATTCCTTCTGATCGAGAGGTGATCTGCGCCTTGGCGGTGGGATGGCCTGAGGTTTATCCCACCAAAGCTCCGCGTCGCCGTCCCTTCGACCATGTCGTTCACTGGAATCGTTATGGAGGCGTGGCGATCCCAACCTCACCGTCTCCTCAGGATTGGTCCTTGGACCAAATCCGGGAATACCAGCAGGCCCGCGTCCTCAACGGAAACCGATACAACAAGACGCGCCCATGGGAAATGGCCGGCAACCTCACGGCCGGGGAGCGATTGAGTGCATTGGACGAGAACGGATCTCCCGACGAGGGGAGTCCTCGGTGGCTCGATGTCCTCCCTGTGACGGGGTTGTTCACAGGGCCCTTGGCAAGGCAGCACCGAGGTCATCGGTGGACCGTGCTTGAGTTGAGCGAAGACGTGGCGGCATTCGCCGCGAAGCGATGTCCGACCCAGGTGATGTGTGACACCCTTGTGTTTGACCCACAATCAGTCGACGCGCTCCCCGAGGAGGTCTTCGACCGGATGACCCTCTTTCATCGCCTGGAGAGCCTGCCCGAGCAGACACGATCCCATCTCCTGGGCGCCCTCCATCGGATGCTTGCTCCGGAGGGAAGATTTCTCCTGAAATATACGAGCCGTCGCAGTTTTCACGCGGTTGCCGCCTGGCTTCATCACCGACGAGGCGGCCCGGGGGGGGTTGAGTATGTGCTTTCGCCCGACCCCAATCTTGGCCCCTTCGAAGCCCTGTCCCCTTCCGAGGTCAAGGCGCTGGTGGAAGAGGCTGGATTCACCGTGGAGAGGTCCTTCGGAGACGCGAGGGGTCCGAGTCGCGAGGAGATGGAGTTCCGGACTCGGAATATGAGCCGATGGAAGAGTGGAATCGTGCGGATCGGATTGGCCCTTTGGGGCGTCCTCCTGTGTTGCATCCCCGGAGCCTCACGATACTGGGCTCGAGACCGGGCTCTTTTGCTCCGGCGTGGCTGATCCTCGTCCGTCTCGTCGTTTTTAGAAAGAGACGTCGAATTTCTTCATAAGGATGAACCCCACGGCCATCGAGACCACGAGAAACACGAGGATAATTCCCAGTTCACCGTCCGGCATCCATCCAAGGTCCCGTTCGGGATAGCCTCGAGAAAGAGATGCCGTAGAGAGTGCGGCACTAAAGATCGGTCCGCTGCTGGCGAGGGGGGCCTCGCCCGGGTAGAGGATGGCCTCCCAACTCTTGGTTCGGACCACAGGTACTTTTCGAGGCCCTCCACCGACGGCCCATCCCTTTTCGACGAGACTGCCGTTTACGTTGATTTTCAAAAGATAGTCGCCGGGCTGGTCTGCCCGCAGTCTCCATGCCACCTCCCCGTCTGGAGTGGGGACTGGCCCGGCTTCGATCGTGACGCCTTCTGGCGTCTCGAGGGTGACTTCGGTTGCCGGTCGGTCGGTCATGGCACGGTCAAGTTGGACGGTCAGAATTGTAGAAACACCGGGGGGGCTGGGATCAAAGGCATAACGGGCCTCGAGTTGAGCCAGGAGGGCGATCATGGGCAGGATCATGACGGCCATGGGGAGGAGGTTGTTGGCGAGGTAGAGGGTGTTCTTCCAGAAGATCATCATCGTGGCGCCCATGACAGTCCGAATGTCGTCGCTGAAGAGTCGGATTTCATAGAGATGCACCTTGATCTGATTTTTTGTTCGGGCGATCGCGGCCTGATTGCTGCAGTACTTGAAGCAGACCATGGCCACTAGGCCGAAGAGAGCCGACCAGAACAGGAGGGAAATCCAGACATGCCAGTTCAGTCCGCCCCCGAAGGGAGCAAGGAGCAGGTCGAAGATTGCCGTCGAGAGGTTGTTAAATGTCGCCATGATTTACAGCCGCCCAAAAGGGTGCCGATCAAGGGAAGGGGTCAGCTGATGTAGCCGAGTCCTCGGAGTTTGTTCTTAATGTCCTCGTCGCTTTCGCTGCCTTCAAAATGCGCGAGTTCCTTCTCAAGAATGTGTGTGATGAACTCTTCGACGGTGGCATAGCCAGCGGTGTCGGAAACTTTCTTCAAACGAGTGACGAGGTCCTGGTCAAGCCTGACCTTGGTAGCGCCGAACATGTTGATTCTCCTAAAGGGTGTTGGGGATATGAAACGGTGTCATGAGGTTATCGGATGGGAGCGGCTCATTTCGAAAGGGGGATGGCTTTGCCGACCATTCCCTCCCCCTGGCCGAGCCCGTAAAGGTCCAGCAGCGTTGCTGTGAGGTCTGTGAGGTCAAAATCCGACCCGGTGATCTTACGATTGACGAGAAGGATCCCCGGCACGACGTCAGGGGCCATGAGGTGATTCCCTGACCACCTTGAGGTGTTGTCTTCGATGACCACTCCAGGGACGCCTCCGAGAGTCGAGAGGTCTGAACAGCCGTATCCCGCGTCATAGCCGATGACAAGATCAGGAGATTCGCTTAGGCGCAGTCCGGAGTAGACCTCGTCTCGGGTCCAGGCCTGTTGAATGGCAGGAGCGTTGTGCTTCGGGTCTTGGTAGGACGTCAGTTTGCTGGCGATTTCTGCGAGGAGCGATGGAGATTGTTCGGGGGAGACAATCCCTTCGGATTCCCGGCCTCTTTGGTTCAGGTAAAGGCCGTTAAATCCCAGGGCATAGGCTCTGGTCTTCGACCAGTCGGTGTCGGTCAGGATGCTCCCCTCCGTTTTCCCGTCCCGGAGGACTAGATACCCCTCTTCGACCAGCCATGCGTTGAGATGAAAAGCCCTGCGATAGGGCTGGAATCCGTGATCGCTCATCACAATAAGGAGAGTATCGCTGGGGAGTTGATTCCTCACTGCACCGAGGACGGCATCAACCTCTTCATAGAAGTGCTGGATGTCGTCCCGATGGTGAAGTGCTGTTGCGGGTTCGTGGGCGGGATGTGGCGGTGCGGAGGAGTCCTTGGGATCACCATGTCTCCAGAGCATGTGGCACTGGAGGTCGATCTCGGAGAGGTAGAAGAAGGTGGCGTCGCCTCTTTCAAATCGATCAAGGGCGAGGTCGAGCATCTCTCGCCCGTCTTCGTGGACGAGGGCGACCTGGGCCAGATAGTCGTTGTCATCGAAGAGCCCGTCTTTAAGGGCGTTGGTTTCTTCCGGCATGCCCTGGGTATAGAAGTGCCCGATCTCTCCATGAAGGTCCTCGGCCCAGGTCTCAGGAGTTGTGATCAATTGGGCGGGGGCGGATGGGGCGATATTGACTGGTGAGGCGTAGAGGCGGAAGGTCGGCCTGACCTCTTTCATGTAAAAGCGGACCGTTCCGCTCAGAGGCATGAGGCCTCCCGGGGCCGCGTCAAAAACCACCTCAAGCCAGTCGCTCCATTCCCCCTCCTTGAGGATGGCTTGAGCGTCTCCACACCGGAGCCAGACTTCCTCCTTTTCTGGAGCGAGGTGAACTGTCAGGGGGACGGTGAGGTGGGGGGTCTTGCTCGGGAGGTTCTCGGGGTCGATCGCCAGAATATCCGGTGGGCCCTTGAGAACGTCGGTCACTGTGTCAGGGACCCCGTCTAAATCGGTGTCGTCGACGGTGATGAGAGCGAGGTCGGCTTTGATCTCGCGGGTATCGAGGATCGGTTCATTGGTCCACCAGGAGTAGGTGCCGAAGTCGCCCCGCATGTCCACCGTCCCCATGCCTGAGAGGGTGTAGGCGTCGGAGGGGGTGGGAGGGTAGTTCCCGGGCATGCGGTAGACTTCCGTCTCCACCCCGGCTTCGGTGAGGTAATCCCACCAGGGCGTTCCCGAACGGTTGTTTTCGGGCTCCTCTCCTCCGAGAGGGATGTGATAGCCGAAGAAATTCAGAGCCCCTGGTGGCTCCTCTTTCATCGCCCGGGTTGCGGAAGAGATGGGTTGATAGCTGTGGGGGTCTCGATGGATAAAGTCGAAGACACCGTGTCCTCCGGGATTCATCCCGGTGACAAAGTTCGACCAGGCGACGGGGCTTTGTGGGGGGTTGGAGGTTCCTAAGGGTTGGAAACTTCCCTCGGTGACGAGGCGAGAGAAATGGGGCATACGTTCCTCGTCCATGAGGCGTTGCAGGATGACGGGGTCCATCCCGTCAATGCCGAGGACAAAGACCCCAGAGGGGCCGGCGTCTTCTTCGGCGGCGACAAAAGTGGTGAGGGCCCAAGCCAAGAGGAGGGGAATCAGTTTCATGATTTTTTCCCCTTGTTGGCGGAGGACACCAGGGCTTCGGGCGCGGCGCCAGATTGACTCAGAATCGCAGGGTCAAAATTGCCACGGACGAGATCCTCTCCACCATTTTCGGAGAAGAAGGAGGCGCCCTGCATGTATTTGGGGATGTCCTGTCCGAAGGTGTGCAGGACGGAGGGAGCCATGTCGACCAGGCTGGGAGTTTCTCGGGCGATTGGACGGTTGCAGAGGAGGACTCCGGGAACGATGCGCGGATCCACGCAGTGATCTCCGCTCCAACTTCGAGTGTTGTCTGTGAAGGTGTCCTCTGTCACCGATCCGGTGGCACATTCCCAACTGTTGCGATACCCACCGTCGTATCCGATGAGGAGGTCTGGCGCGTCGTACTTATAGGGACCGGTGAAGAAGTCTTCGGCGGCGAAGACATCCAAGACGGCCTCCTGCCCTGTGGCCGGGTCTTTCATCTTTTTCAGTCCAACGATGAGTTCCTCCTTGAGGGCGTTGTACTCGTCGCCTTCGGTCACGATCCCTGAGACTTCTCGACCCTTGCGGTTGATGAAAATGCCCGTGAGTCCGAGGCTGAAAGCCCTGGTCTTGGACCAGTCCACGTCTTCGAACCAATCGCCGGACGTGGTCTTTCCATCCTTCAAGACGAGGTAGCCCTCGTCCCTCAGCCACGCATTGAGATTTACGCCACGTCGAAAGTTGGTGAAGCCATGGTCGGAGATGATCATGAAGAGGGTATGAGGGTCTTCGACCACGTCATCCCAGATCTCGCCCAGCAGTCCATCCATCCGCTCGTAAACCTGTGGGATCGCGTCCTTCCACTCTTCGGTGTCCTTGCCTTCGTTCGCGGGGTGGGTGGGATCGAGATACCGGTAGAACATGTGCTGGACACGGTCCGTGGTGTCGAAGACACAGGTCACCAGGCCCTTGCGTGTTTTGGAGAGGGCGTCTTTGAACATGGCGACCCGCTCGTCAGCGATGAGCATGGCTTGCTCAAAGAAGGCTTTTTCATCAATCACACGCTCATTGAGAGCCCAGGTGTCTTCTGCCAGTCCTAGGGTGGCGAATTTCCCCAACTTCTTTGCCAGATAGACCGAATAGGCCGTGGGATGGCTGATGGGCATCGCGGGGTTTTCGGGATCGATGTGAATCGGCGTCATGTAGACGGAAACTTCGGGCTCAAGGGAGGTGATATAGAAGCGAGCGATGCCCCGCACCTTGATGCCGAGTCCGGCTTTGAAGGTGAGATCAATCCAATCGGAGTATTCGCCCACTTCCAGGGTGAAGGGGTCGGCACCCTCAATCGCGAAATGGGCCGAAGAACTGGTCTCGTTCACAGTGAGGGTGAAAGGAATCGTGAGGGAGGTTCCGTCGCTCACCAGGGAGTTTTGAGGGCCCATGATCCGGGAGCGGATGACGTTTCCCTGTCGGCGGAGGACGGTCTGTTCTCCCCCTGTGAAGGCCGCTTCGCCTCCCTCTCCTTGTCGGGTGCTGAAGAAGCCAAAGGTGCCCTGACTTCCCCTCAGGTCAGGGACGCACATTCCCGAGAGGAGGAGGCCTTTGAACTTGACGGGGGGGAAGGTGATCGGCACACGCTGAATGGTGGAGAAGATGTTCTTTGCCCCGAGAAGTTTCCAGAAGGCCTGACTCTTCTGGAGGAGCTTGATGGTGGGCTTTTCTAGAGGGATGACGTATTTGCCGATATTCAGAACTTTCTTTGCATTGCCAATGTCGGTCGACGAGAGCATGGGCATGTAGGTGCAGGGGTCTCGCGTTAGAAAGTCGTAGATGCTGTGACGGGAGGGATCCACTCCGGTACTGAAGGAGGACCACGCCACAGGCGACATCGAGGGGTAACTCGTCGCAAGAGGTCGGAAGACACCCCGCTCGGCCAAGCGTTGAAAATTCGGGAGCCGGCCTTCTTGCATGAACTTTTGAACGAGGCCGGGGTCGAGGCCGTCCAGGCCTAGGATGACGACCTTTTTGGCGCGGGCGTTTTTGTAGGGGTTCCCTGTGATGATCAGTCGCCAGAGGAGTCGGAGAGGCCACAGGAGAATGGTCCCGAAGGCCAGGAAGACTGTGCTGACGAGGACGAGAGCTGATCCGGCGAAGGCGAAGCCTGCGCCTGGCCCGATGTAGGCGTGTGCGTCTGGTCCTGAGAAGAGGACCCAGGTCAAGAGCAGCGCGGTGATTCGGATCGAGCGAGTCATGGCAGGGACGCTGTGAGAGAAGGTGTTTAGACGAAATTCCGAGCCTTAAGCCTCTCTAGGATCATCACTTCTTGCTCCGGTTCAATATCTGGTCCTCCCGCAGGTGGGATCCAGCCTTTGATTTCCAAGAAACGGATGATCGTGTCGACACTCTCTTCGATTGATTCTGTCTCAGAGTTGACGTGGACTTCGGGGTTTTCAGGCGCCTCATAGGGATCATCAACCCCCGTGAACCCTTTGATTTCTCCCGCGAGCGCTTTTTTGTACAGGCCTTTGACGTCTCGTTCGGTGAGGACATCGAGGGAGCACTCGGTGTAAACCTCCACGAAGTTGTCGTTGTGAAGGTGGCGGATTTCGTCGCGAATGTCCTGGTAGGGAGAAATGGCGGCCGCGATGCACACGGTGTTGTTGCGCGCGAGAAGGTTGGCCACGAAACCGATGCGTCGGATATTGATGTCTCGATCTTCTTTGCTGAAACCCAGGCCCTTGCTGAGGTTGGTGCGGACGACATCTCCGTCAAGCATTTCAACGCCGAGTCCACGCCGAAGCAATACGCGTTCAATCTTCTTGGCGAGGGTGGTTTTGCCCGAGCCAGAGAGGCCGGTGAACCAAAGGGTGAATCCTTTTTGAGAGGTCATGATGGACGTCCTTATTTTATGGGGAGGGGAAGGAAGAGGGAGGGAGCAGAGATCTCTAGCGGATCTTGCCTTCCATGAAGGGCACCTCCATGACCTTGTCATGGAGGATGGGGCCATGTCCGAAGTAGCCTTTCTCGCCGAAGAGTTCGCCGTGATCGGCTGTCACGGTGATGTAGGTGTTCTCCGGAACGAGGTCATACAACTTGGGAAACACTTCTTCGTCTAGGTAGCGCACGGTGTGAATCTGCATTTCACGAAGCCGGTCGAGTTTTTCCTGGTCGAAGAACTTGGGAGCGTCTTTGTCCTTGATGAGTTTTCCCCCTTTGAGGCTTTTATCGAGGTGCTTGAAGACGCCGTGGACGCCACTAATCCGGGGCCATTCACTGGGGTCCTGGTCGGGCGTGACAAAGGGGTAATGGGTTTCGCCGACATTCAGCATGTAGAAGGAAGGACGGTCGTCGTCGAATGTCAGCGTGTCCAGGATGGCCGCCATGTCGTTGTGCTTGTCCATGAGTTGGAAGGAGTCAAATCCTCGGTTGACCCCTGTCGTGCTGTTGAGGACGGGGAGGGACACCCTCGCATGGGTTTTGTACCCGAGTTCTTCTCGCAGGAAGTCCGGGAGCCACATGGCAGGGACGAGTTTTGCGAAATCCATCCCTTCCATGCCGAAACGTTCGTTGTAGTTCAGGAAATCTTCTTTGTAGTACTCCGAGGCGAAGACGTTGTCAGGGCTTTCGTGGGGGAGGAGTCCCGTCAGGAGGTTGTAATGGCTCGGCGCGGTCCAGGTGGCGTAGCTGTAACGCTTCTGGACCTTTCCGCCGCTGAGTTTGGGGATGTTCTTGGGCTTTGCGGCCATGAACGAGTCGTATCGACATGAATCGAGGGTGATGACGATGTAGTTGTTCTTTGCCTTCGGTTCGGGGCGGGAGACTTCGACTGCTGCTGTGCTCGGCGCTGTCGGCGCGGCGACGTTGCGAGGTGGTGGCCGGAAGTTCTTCAGGATGCTGTCTAAAAGGGCCATGTCAGTCGTCCTTCCAGTGGAGAGAGAGAACCGTGTCTAAACCGCTGTTTTGTCCGCCATCGCGTCGATGAGAATGTCTGCCACCTCGGGGCGAGTGAACTCCTCTGGCGGGCGTTCTCCTTTTTGGAGCATGTCCCGCAGGGCTGTGCCGGACAGGAAGATCTTGTCGCTGCCTTCTGTCGCGGCCGCTGTCTTGTCGCTCGCCATGGCACCTGCCTTGAGATCCCAGAAGGCGTGTTCAAAGTTCATGATCGAGATCCCGATTTCCTCTGGAGAGAAGTCATTGAAGATCTCTTGTGCGTCGTAGGTTCCGTAGTAGTCGCCCACGCCCGCGTGATCGCGACCGACGATGATGTGGGTGCAGCCGTAGTTCTTTCGGATCAGGGCGTGAAAAATTGCTTCGCGGGGCCCTGCGTACCGCATGGCTTGAGGGTAGACGGCGAGGACGACCCGATCCTTGGGGTAGTACTTGTCGAGAAGGGCGGTGTAACAATCCATGCGGACTGACGCGGGGATGTCGTCGCTCTTGGTTTCACCCACGAGAGGGTGGATGAGAAGGCCGTCCACGAGTTCGAGGGCGCACTTGGTCAGATACTCGTGGGCCCGGTGGATGGGATTGCGAGTTTGGAAGGCCACGACGGTCTCCCATCCCTTGGCCTTGAACAGAACGCGCGTTTCTTGTGGCGTGAGACGTTGGTCATTGGCGAAGTCATATTCGGGCATGTTGAGAATCCAAATCGGCCCGGCGAGGTACTCGTCGCCAATGGAGTTGAGGTACTGAACCCCAGGATGCGCTTCGTCGGTTGTCCCGAGGCAGCGGCGGGCTTCCTCCTGTTTGTCAAAACTGTATTTTTCTTGGAGGTGGAGGAGCCCGATGAGGTTGTCCTTCTCATCGGTCAGGGCGATGTCTGTTCCGACGGAACAGTCGAGCCCCTTGTTGCTCAGGGTGACGGGGAGAGGCCAGACGACTCCGCTGGCAAGACGAGTGCTTTTGATCACCGATCCGAGGTCGTAACTTCCCATGAAGCCGTCGAGGGGGCTCATGGCGCCTGTGCCGATCATTTCAAGATCACTGAGTTCTCGAGCATTGAGAGGGAGTCTGGGGGCTGACTCTACTTTTGCGATGAGTGCATCGCGCTCGTCGCCGGTCGCGATGCGGTTTACCAGTCGTCCACCATGTGCAGGAATCATGACTTCTCCGAATGATTGAATAGAGAGGGGTGTGGAGGGTTACTTCAGGTATCCCAGGCCGTCGAGCTTCCGCTTGATCTCGGACAACTCTTCTTTTGTGACAGCGGAGGTTGCTCCCTGGTCTGGGTCTTCCTTCCCAAGGGGGCGATCTCCGACGAGGTCTCTGAGGACAAAGACGATGAAGTCGGTAGGAGAGGTGAACCCTGAGTCATCGATAACCTGCTGAATCCTCTCGTAGAGGGGGCGAGGAATCTTCAAGGTGACCTTCTTATGCCGTGTCATGTGTTGTTCCTTTGAGCGCCCAACAGAGGGGAAGAATGTCCCGTTTCTTGGTGGGCTGTTAGTAGCATGTATACCTAAAGTTACTCCTATAGCACTCCAATAGGAGTGTGTTTAGAGCGCAGTAGCATACAGCCGTGTTTTCTTACCGCAAGCCAGGATTGAGAAGAAGAGATGGAATTCGGCGTTTTTTTCTCTAAATCGGGTAAAAAGGGGCACCGGAATTGGATCAAACCCAGAAAAAAGAGGACAGAAGCATGACATCACGATCGTTGATGACCCTTTTCTTTTCGTGCGTCGCCCTCTTTTCCTGCGGCGAACCAGGCTTGAATGAGATCAAAGAGGGGGTCAAAACGTCGCTGAGTACGAGTTCTTTCGCCCAAGCTCGTGCTGATTGTGAGTCTGTCTTGACTCACAATAAAGCTGCGATGAGCAGGGCGGACCGGTGGGCGTTTGAAGACCTTCGGCTGCAGGCCGTTGCTCGATCAGGCGATGGAGCGGAGTCTGTTGCAACGCTTGGTCGGTTAGCGGGGGAATACGCGAGCCAAATCACGCCGGCCTACTACGTGAAGATCACGAGCTATGTTCGGGATGGAGGAGACCTTTTGGGCGCAGTCGACCTCCTCGCCGCGGGCGCAGAGCGATTTCCTGCGGACAAAAGCAAGTTCGATGCGCTCGCCGAGGCCCTCAAAGAAGCCGCCTCAAGTGCTGGCGACAGTGAAGCTCTCGAGAAACTCAAATCTCTGGGCTACGTTTGATCGGAAACCGTCCTTGTCTTAAGTGACGGACCGGGACCTGCCTACGGACACTCATCCTCATGCCTACCCAACCCAGCAAAGACCTTGAGACCTTTCCGAATCCCGCTCCAGGGCGAGACTACGAGATCGATTTCGAGTGCCCGGAGTTCACCTGTGTGTGTCCGAAAACAGGACAACCAGACTTCGCGACGATACGGGTGAACTATGTGCCCCATGAACTTTGCGTCGAACTCAAGTCCTTCAAACTCTATCTCTGGTCTTTCCGGGACGAGGGCCATTTCCACGAAGCGGTCACCAATCTCATCCTGGATGACCTCGTTGCTGCCATTGCGCCCCGCCAGATGATCGTGGAGAGCACTTTCAACGTGCGCGGGGGAATCCAAACTGTCGTTACGGCGGAACATGACCACTCGGTCGGGGACTAGACCGGGCCGGCCTTAAGGCGACTCGAAACTGAGTGCTGGAATCAGGAGGCCGGCACTGCTGTCGAGCAAAACGTTCACTACCTGACGAGGGACCTTGGCGATCTGGCTGGTTCGTTCGATTCGATAGGTGATCTCCATTCCGTCAGAGAGCGTGGCCGTTCCTGCGAAACCCTTGAGGGGGGCTTCCTGCTGGCTGAAGTCTGAAAGGGTGTCGATGTCTTCCAGGGCGCTCTGAAACTCCTTTGCAAAGGAAGCCAGCGAGGGCTCTGGGATCGCTAGGTGGAGGTCGATGGCGGCATAGGGGGGCCAGTTGATCGTGTCGCGATCTCCTTCCAGCCACATCCCCTCGACCCGACTGTCGCCCACGAACTTCGCAGTGAGTTTGCGGATCACCTGCGTTCCGAGATGGTCGTCCTTTGGTTTCTGATAGGACATCGGGGCATGGTACGGCCGGGATGGAATGGCGTGCAAGAGAGGGGGGAGGCGTTCTATCGCGGAAGGGGAGGGGTCTGTGATAGAACCAGTTCATGGACATTCTGGTGGTGGGAGCCGGCGTACAGGGTCTGACGATTTCCCTGGAGTTGGCGCAGAGGGGCCATTCGGTCCAGTTGTTGGAGAGAGAAACCCCCGGAAGCCGAGCCAGTTGGGTGGCGGCGGGTCTGCTGACCCCGTCCAGTCCGTGGAAATACCCTCTTCCTTTGATTGAGTTGGCCTTCGCTTCTGAGGCTCTCTATCCGAAGTTTGTTCGCGACCTTTACGAGCAAACCGGGATCGACCCTGAATTTGAAACTGAAGGGATGATCTATCCCATCGGACTTGAAGCAGGCGAAGATTCGCTTGTTTTCGAGGCCGAACGCCGCCGTCAACGCGGTTATGAGATTGAACAACTTGATCGGGAAACTCTCGACCGAATCGTCCCGGGAATGGGAGAGAGGATTGAAGGTGCCCTTTGGCAGCCCAGGTCATCTCGAGTCCGCCCTCCTCGCCTTCTCCGAGCACTCATCCGTGCCTGTGCGCTTGCGGGGGTTCACCTCGTGCCCTTTGCTTCCGTTGAACGGCTGTCCTTACGCCGTGGAAGAGTCACGGGGGTGGTCGTGGGAGAACAGGCCCTGGCGGCTGACCGGGTGATTCTGGCAGCTGGGGCCTGGTCGGCTCAACTCGCTGCATCGGCGGGACTCCCGTTGGCCGTCGCCCCCATTCGTGGCCAGATGCTTCTTCTCCAGGGGAGGAGGGGGGCCTTGGGGCCAACGATCAACGATGGAGAAGAATATCTGGTGCCTCGCCAGGACGGCCGGATCCTTGTCGGAAGCACGATGGAAGATGCTGGCTTTGAAGCGGTGAACACCCCCTCAGCGCTCGACAGGCTGAGGCGCCGAGCCCTGGATCTTTTTCCCGAGACCGAGTCTATGAAAGAAGAGACCCACTGGGCCGGTTTGCGGCCGGCGACACCGGATCGTCTTCCTTATCTGGGCGAGTCAAAAAACGTGGAGGGCCTGATCTTGGCCTGCGGCCACTTCCGCAACGGCATCCTCCTGGCGCCTGGAACGGCCCGGCTCGTCGGTCAGCTTGTGGATGGTGAGAACCCCCTGGTGGAACTTTCACCCTTTTCGCCTGATCGCACGGTGGGTAATCAGAGATCATGGGTTTCGAGTCTTGTGTCGGAGAAGAGTTCAAAGGGGCAGGAGGTCTCGTGCTTGCCATGACGTCAGGCGTGAAATGGAATGGGGCCCGCTCAGGATTTGGAGCGCTTCTCTTCGGGTTCTTGGTGTCCTGTGCGACGGCTCCCGTGACGGAGGAGTCCCGCCCATTCATTCCTTTCGGGAAAGAGGAACTGCTCGATGGTCCCCCGCCTCAAGCTGAGACGCGACAAAGCGAGACGGGTCTTCTCGTGAATCTGGCGACGGCGTCCTGGCGTCGGAACGGCTATCCGAGCGAGATTCCACAGGCCGTCGATCGTGACGGTGAAGTGATGGTCGTCCTTCCTCTCACGGCCCAAGGGGAGCGGTGGACCACCGAGTTTGTGGTGGAGGAAGCCTTCATGGCTCGGGCTCGATTGCGCTGGTTGCCCGACCAAGGAGGCTGTCTCATGGAGATTCTTCTCGACGGAGAGCGTCTCGGTCCTCCAAGGGACGGCTGGCGTCCGTCGTCTCGGGTACTTCGATCCGACTTAGGCCCTCGATGGATTGCGCCGGGGAGACATCTCCTCGAGTTTGTTTGCCGAGAACGACTGACAGACAGGCAGGTGACCCTCAACAGCCTCCACCTGGACAGGGTCGGGCCAGAGTAGGGAGAGGCTCGCAGGCCTCCTTGGGTTACATCACCGTGATGTTGAATCCGCTGTCGACGTGGAGTGTCGTTCCCGTAATGCCTTTCGACATGTCTGAAAGGAGGAAGATGACGGCATCGGCGACTTCTGAGGGCTCGGTGTTGCGTCGTAGAGGGGAGCGTTCCTTGACGAATTCTAAAATTTTGGAAAACCCAGCGATCCCGGAAGCGGCGAGGGTGCGAATCGGCCCTGGTGAAATGGCATTCACTCGGATGTCCCTGGGGCCCAGGTCATAGGCTAGATATCTCACGGAGGCTTCAAGGGATGCCTTGGCCGGACCCATCACGTTGTAGTGAGGAACGACCTTTTCGGCGCCCATGTATGACATGGTCACGATGCTCCCACCCTCCGTCATGAGAGGCGTCATCCTTCGTGCGAGTCCGGTGAGGGACCAGGAGGAGACGAGGTGGGCGACGCGATATCCTTCGCGACTTGTGTCAAGAAACTCGCCGTCCAACTCTTCCCGCAGGGCGTAGGCGATGGAGTGAACTCCAAAGTTCACCACGGGCATGTGGGCGGCAATTTGTTCGAATGCGGCGTTGATCCCGCCGTCATGCTCTACGTCCAAGGGCAGAGCAATCGCTTCTCCGGGGAGAGACTCAGCGAGTTCGCCGACCTTCTCGGCAAGTCGGTCGCCCTGGTAGGTCAGGATGAGTTTTGCTCCTTGCTCCGAGGCCGCCAAGGCGCAGGCATAGGCGATGCTGCGTTTGTTGGCGACACCGAAGATAATTCCGGCCTTGTCCTTGAGCAGCATCGCTTCCCCCTGAAGTCCCGGCGGTTCTCCGCCCTTTCTCGATTCCTGCCATTCTTGGTCGCCACGCAGGCCGATGCAATCTCTCCTCGAAGGGATTCACTCCCCTGTCCATGGAATGGGATGGCCTAAAGACACGCCGTGGCGGTCAATTCGTGCTTTCCAGGGATGAACTTCCACGCCTGCGGCAGTGACTTCGGCGAGGGCTTTAGTCCAGGAAGGGTCAATCTCGGCGGCTCCTGCGAAGTTGTCACAGTCAGCACGAGCGATAAAGGGGAGGAGAATCGCGCGATGGCCGGACTGCACCTCGCCTTGTAACTCTCGCAGATGCTTGAGGCCTCGTTCCGTGACGGCATCTGGAAAAAGGGCGGTGCGACCGACCCGAAGCGTGACATTTTTTACTTCGACATAGCAGGGGGGGAGGACCCCGGCACTGTCCGTTAAGAGGATGTCGATGCGACTTTTGAAGTCGGCGCCGTACGGGACTTCCCTTGCAACGGTGTCGTACCGCGAGAGCGGGGTGAGGCGTTGACGGCGAGCAGCCTGGGCGATGACTTGGTTGGGAACCTGGGTGTCCACATTGACCCAACAGCGGCCAGACTTCACCAGACGAAGTTTCCAACGAAGTTTTTTTCCGGAGGGGAGGGGGGTGACCAGAACCGATGAACCGGGGGACGAGCATCCGGTCATGCGGCCTGTGTTCGAGCAATGGGCAGTCACCTGACGCCCATCCTCAAGTTGGACGTCTGCCAGAAAACGCTTGTAGCGTCGGAGGAGCACGGCGGGAATAGCAGGCGGGTCGAACCTCACGGGGCCCATCATGACCGGACCGAATAGGGACGCAATGGAATGGGTCGCCGATTTTGTTAGCCGGGGGTGGCCTCCCGAACCGTGAGGAGTGCATCTGCCGTGGCAAGGGAGGTGCCCGGATCCAAAAAAGATCGCCTGACATACCCCAATGCCCGGGTGATATCGGCTGTGGGGTCGTAGGCAAAGGAAGTGAGGACCCCGGCTGTCTTTCCTTCCTGTTCTCCCGTGCCGGTTAAATCTGCAGGGGAATTCAGGGGGGCCACCCCGGACGTTTCAAGACGAACCAACTTCCTGGATACCTGGCCGAGGTTTGCGATCCGAGCCACGACCTCCTGGCCTGGATAGCAGCCCTTTGTGACGGAGACCCAGGCATCGAGGCCTGCCTCAAGAGGGATGACGCCCCCGGAAAGATCCGCTTCAAACCAGGGAATGCCCTGTTCGAGCCGGACGACATCGAGGGCATCTTGTTCGACGCGCACGCCTCCCGCTACAGTCAGTCGGTTGCTCAAATCGTCCGAATCATCGACATCCACGATGATGTCGAAACCCTCAAGGCCGCAGAGACGAGAGGTGACCACCGCCCGTATCCCGGGAACGGAGGCCCCCTCATAGGCAGCAAGGCCATCTTCTTCGGTCGGCGTGGGAAGCTCCGCCATGTCCATGACTTCGCGGCTCCGAGGTCCGAGGACGGAGTGGATACGCGTTTGATTCGAGAGGTCCTCGACCTCGACGGCTTCATTGATGATGTACATCTCGAGGAGTTTCAGGATGGCCTCGCGACTCGCGGCCGGAATATCCAGAAAGACGCTCTCTTCGAGGGTGAGGATTCTCAGATCTGCTTGAAGGCGTCCCTTCCCGTCCATCAGTGTGGCCAGAATGCACTTTCCTTGAGGGGCATCCTGGATGGGATTGCTCCCGATGCGGTCCAGCCAGGTACGGTGATCTTCGCCGGTCACGAGAAGGGTGGTGCGAAGGCCCGCCTCCAACACACCACAGGCTTCCCGCAGGGCTTCGATGTCGAGTACAGAGGCCTGATCTGGCATGGCTTTTATCCTAACCGGTTCGCAGAGGTCGCTAACGCGGAGAGGGCACTTGTCCGCCGATTTTCTCAAGGATTCGTCGCGTTGCCGTGGTCATGGGCAGATCCGGCGATGCGGTGTTGATCCACTGCAGAGGACGCTTGACCCGACCGCTTTGAATGTTCACTCGCCAGGGGAGAAGGGTGATCTTTGATGTGGTGATCGTGTGGCGGTGGGGAGGCAGAGGATCTTTGCAAGTGACCTCAAGGCCCAGAGTCCTCATGTGCATCACAAGGAGATGGGGAGAGTCGAGGTGATCGGACTCCGGCCCGGAGAGGTCAACTTCTCGGGAGGGGAGTTCGTGAAACCCCTCGTTTGGGGAGGAATGGCGCTGTGTCATGAGTACTCGACTTCCTCTCTGTGCGATCCCGGCGAGAAAAACGCGTCGGATGAGTGGCTGCCGGCGGGGCAGTTCTGGAAACCGTGTCGGGGTGCCCAGGGCATGGGCTTGGCAGTGATCGCTGAGAGGACAGAGGCGACAGTCGGGGTTCTTGGGGCGACACAGGGTGGCCCCGAGTTCCATCATGGCTTGATTGAAATCACCTGGACGATTGGGATCGAGCAATTCGGAAGCGGTCCGTTGTACGAAATGGCGGGGCGCGCCCTGCCTTGGATTTCCCCTCAGTGCTGAGAGGCGGGTGATGACCCGTTCCACATTGCCATCGACCGCCGGAGCGGGTTC
>JAZALG010000106.1:0-19904 GCA_036229545.1 Planctomycetota bacterium
CCACCATGAGAGCCGAGTTTGTCCCGTCTCCTGATCCCAGTTCAAGGACACGATCGCCTTTGCGGCAGAGTTCGTGGAGTTGATGGTGCATCCACTCGGTCTTGTACACCGGAGTGGCCCCAGCACTACGGTAGCGGGCAATCTCCATGTCAGGGACCCGAAGCGCATCACCTTCGATCGCCTCGTATCGTTCGGTAAATACGTCGATCTCGTTCCGCAAACTCATGGATGATTCGTCCAATAGGTCAGAGAGGTGTGGGACATCTCCATGCACACGAGGTGATTGCCCCACCTACCCGAGAGGATCTTCCCAGTATATCCATCCGACTAGATCTCGGTACCCGTTCTCGAGGTCGGCATACCCCTCCGCTTGGAGAGCAACAACCCTTAAAGGGCGAGAACCCTTAGTTTTGGATGTCGGTCAGGGTGACGTTACTGACCGGAACCGGCATCGTCGCCACGCCGTCGAGGGCCGCAAACTGCCAGAACACCTGCAGACCCACTGCCCCAGCCGGCACAACAATCGGCCCTACGGCTGACTTCCCCTGCCCATTGGTCGCCAAAGGCGCCAAGAACAAGAAATCCGTGAAGTTATTTCCAATGCCGAACGACACCTTCCCGGCAAGTTCGGAAGGCTGGGGGGTGAAGGAAAGGGCGAGGAAGTGTGTGTCACCCGCTTGGCTCGTGAGCGCATGGGAAAGATGGTCGCCCACTGAAGGTTGCCCTGGAAGGGAAACGAGTTCAGGACCTGACGACGGAACGACGTTGATGTAACCCGTCTCCGAGAAGCCCGACCCGTTCACAACCGTGACAGGAATGAGACCGGGATGGGTCTGCGTGGGAAGCGTCAGAGAAATGACCTGCTCATCCAAAGCCGTGAATTGACTCGGGCTTAATGCCGTTCCTCCTAGATGTACCGTCGTAGCTGTCCCGTAGTCCGCCCCGGTGAGGAGAATCGTCTGGGGCGCCGCTCCCGTTTGAATCTCTTCTGGCCAGACCTCGCAGAGCGCCGGCGCACCGGTCCCTGAGGGATCGCATTGATTCCTCTTGAGAATCTGGAGGCCATTGCCCATGTCACTCACATAGACAAAGCCCGACGGCTGGAAGGGGTACACCCCCCAAGCCCCATTGAAGAAGCCCGAGCCATTGTCATTCGGCGTCGTGTCATAGGATCCGATTTGGACAACGTTCTGGGTGTCACTCAGATCCCAGGCCAAATAGCCCAGTTCGTAGTAGGAAACGTGGAGGATGTCGTTTTGGTCAATGAAAGGATTGTGAGGAATATTGAATGTCCCGATTCCAAGTTCCGCGATCGTCCCCAGGCCCCCGGGTGAGGTGAGATCTTTCACGATGAGATTACGCGTTCCCGTCGTTTCATCCGCTGTCACAAGCAACGTTTCAGCTTCGTTCACCCATGTGGAGTGGGTGAAATCCTCTGGGGTGCTGTAACAGGAGATAATGGATGTGCTCGGAAGAGACGAGACGTCCATCAGGGCGTAGATGCCGTCGCTGATGAGAGCAAGGTGTGCCTTGCCATTCTGGACATGCAGGTCGTGCACATACCCGTCCGTCCAATTGGGAAGGCCCTGACCATTCCATGTCTTGATGCGCGGTGGATTCACGGGATTCACCGCGAGGTCATAAATGACCATGCCCTTGCTCGTTCCAACGGCATAGAGCTTCCCGGCGTCCGTATCGATCTGAACATTGTGACTGTGGCCGATGTAACTGGGCTGGATCTCATTCACCAGAAGGGGATTTTCCGGGTCGGAAAGGTCAACCACCTGCACCCCCCCGATGCAGTCATTCACGATGTAGGCATAGTTCTGATAGGTCTTAATATCCCGCCAGAGGCACCCGCTACCCGGAATGTAAGCCACCTCCACGGGGTTTACCGGATCCGTTGCGTTGTAGAACAACGTCCCATCTTTTTCGCCGAGGATGGCGTACTCCCGACCATCAGGAGCGGTGTAGCCCCAGATGTCGTTGTATCCCACATAGTCGTCCACTCTTGCCAGTCGAGTGACGTTGAAGTCATCGCCGTAAGCGAAGGGAACCAACAGAGCAACAATCAGGAGGGCAGCGAGTATCGGACGCATGATTGTAAATCCTCAAAAATGGGCCAAAGACGAGGAGAAAAACGGCAATCGGGATGCCGGGACAGCAAAAGGACATCGTCCTCTCCCCCATGACACGCCCACCCCAGCAAGGTGTCAAGAAGTGAAGTAGAAGAGTCGGTGCATCTTTTCCGCTCCATCCATGGACAACTCCACGGAGATGGCCTGAAAAGAGCGTATCTACGACGAGATGTCGTCCGGGTCTTCCTCTCCGTCCATGTGCAAGGCCTCGTGAGAATCACTGCCCGTCACAAAAGATCCCACAACATTTCCCCCCGCTGTCGCAATGACCTCAAGTGCCTGATCCGCTTCAATCCTCGTCGTTCCCTCCAAAGCAACAACGAGAATACATCCGTCCATGAGTCGAGAGAGGTCAGGAGCCTCGGCAAACGTGAGGCAGGGCGGCGTATCAAACAGGATGTACTGATATCTCCTTTTAAACCAAGCAATCAGGTTGCCCATGTAGTCCGATCCCATGGCTTCGCCAGGACTCTCCACCTCTTTTCCAGCGGGGAGAAGCGAAAGGTGATCTGACACGGTCGCCTGGATCACATCGGCCGGACTTTTGCCGTCAAGGAGGATGTCGGACAAGCCCGGGCCCCTGTCGAGCCCCAGCAGGCTGTGCTGCCGTGGGTTGCGAAGATCCGAGTCAACGATCAGGACCTCAAGATTTCCCGATTCCGCCAGACTCATGGCAACGTTCGCCGTCGTCACCGATTTTCCCTCGTCTGGAGCCGCCGAGGTAAACAACAGGCTGCGAGATTCCTGGGTTGGGTTCATGGCCCGAAGGTTGGTGCGAAAGCTCCGGTACTGCTCCGCGTGGTAACCGTGGGGATCATGAAAGGTGACCATCCGTGGATCCACAACGAACTCCCTTGCGGGCTGGTCAGCAGTCTTTGGATCTTCGGTCACGCCATTCCCTTCTCTGCTCTTTCAGTCATCCATCAATGGAAGTTGTTTTCGAAGGAGCAAGCCATGGACTTCTACCACACAGACAACCCGCTAAAAAATAACCAACAGGCTGCCTCATGTGTTGGACATCATTTTGGAGTGTTTGTTTCTCTTTTCCATCTTCTCCATCGGTTTAGCGTCTCCCGCCCCCTAGTGCACGACCTGACACGGTTCACCGGTCGAAATCACGGGGATCTCCACAAGGTCTCTCCCCGGGGAGGTATCATAATCGTTACCCGTGAACGCTCTGCGCTACCTCCCCTTTGTGCGCCGGGGACTGTCTCGTAAGGGACCCCCACTGCACCTGACTCTCTTTGTGACCGGTACGTGCAACGCACGGTGTCGACACTGCTTCCATTGGAAGGAAGTCGAACAGGGCGTCTCCGGCCCCAGCCTTGAGCAGGTCCAGAATCTAGCCGACTCCTCGGCGCGACTTGGGCCCCTCCTGTGGGTGAGTTTTGGAGGAGGTGAACCCTTCCTTAGAAAAGATCTTCCAGACCTCGCGCGAGCCTTTGGACGCCATGGCCTCCGTCATCTCGCCATCCCCACCAATGGATTGGTTGAACCGCTGCAACACCAGCATGTCGATCAGATTCTCGGGGAGAATCCCGATCTCTATTTGTCGGTCTCGGTCTCGTTTGACGGACCACCCGAAGTTCATGACTCCATTCGCCAGGTTGAAGGAGGACACAAGCGGTCCTGCGCCAGTGTTGTTGCTTTCAAAGAACAGGCGGAGAAGACCGATCGCCTGGGAGTCGGAATCATCGTCACGGTCACTCAGGAAAATCAGCATGACATGGCTCACCACCTCGAAGAACTTGTCGAGAATCTCCAGCCAGACAACGTGACCATCAATCTCGCACGCGGGACTGCGATGGAGCCCCATCTCCTCGACGTCGACCTCGATCGCTATCGGGAGGTTGTGGAAACCAAGGCCCGTCTGATCCGATCCGGAAAACTCCCTTACTTCAAATTCCCCCTCTCCCGCCTCGCCGTCGCTCGAGACGAACTCATGTACCACCACATCGAGGCAGAGGCGAGACAGGACCGCCCCGAGCACCTTCCCTGTACAGCCGGGACATTGTCCGCTGTCATCTTTGAGAATGGTGAAGTGCACTCCTGTGAAATGCTCGGGCAGTCCATGGGCAACTTGCATGACACTGATTGGGACATTGGACCCATCTGGTCCGGCTCCAAGGCAGCAGAGTTACGTGACTGGATCACGAAAACCCGCTGTTCCTGTACATGGGAATGTGCCCAGGCCGACAACGTTCTCTTTCAACCCAAGAAATGGCCGGCCCTCCTCTCTCGGGTTCGCTCCCTCAAGTCCCCCCCCAAATCTTCCGCCCGTGAGATTCAAGTTCGATGAATCGCGCCCTGCCATCCCTCGCCGTGGTGATCCCATGCCGCAACGAGGCTCCGGTCATGGAGCGAAAGCTAAAAAATCTCGCCCTGTGCCTCGACGCAACCTTGCAACTCCCCCCAGTGCGATTGGTCATCGTCGATGACGCAAGCGAAGACGACACGGCTCTGCTCGCTCAAGAACTCTGTGACAGTCTCTTCGCGAAGAAGCCGTCCGTCGACGCTGCCGTTATTTCGAACGATCGAGGAGATGGAAAAGCAGGGGCGATCGCTTCAGCCCTCGCTCACATTGGAGATACCTCCGAGATCATCATCATGACCGACGCCGACGTGATCCTGGAGAAAACAGCTCTTAGGGACATTGCCAACAGTTTTGGTTCTCGATCGGACTTGGGAATGGCCTGTGGCAGTCAGTGCTTCGTCGCGGGTCTTTCTGATGATGGCCACACACCCGGTACGGAGGAAAAGCCACTCCTTCCCGCTGGTGACATCTACGATCACTGGACGGCCCGTGTTCGGCAGTGGGAGTCACGTTCCGGAAAGTTGTTCAGCGTTCACGGGCAGCTCCTTGCCTGGAGGGCCGAGTTGAATCTGAAGCCAACTCCAGGTCTCGCAGCCGATGACCTCGACCTGATGCTCCAAGCCCGAAAACGTGACGTTCGCATCGAGAAACTGAACAACGTCCATTTCTACGAGCTCAAAATCCTGACCGGTCCCCACAGAAAGACACAGCGAATCCGCCGGGCTCAAGCCTATGTCCAGTTCATGCTGACCGAGGGAGCCCGCCACAAGGAAAAGGGTTGGGGAGGGAGACAGTGGTGGTGGTATCGAACGATTCCCCTCTCCGCCCCATGGCTCGCCATACTCATGCAGTGCGCCGTTCCCGCCATCGGATGGTTTTTTGCCGGCCCCGGTGCTTCTGTGGGCGCCTTCTTCATCCTCGCCGCGGCCTGGATCACCCCCGCAGGCCGGACCGCTGCTGGTCTTCTCACCGTCATTGCCCAAGCCCAATGGATCCACAACCGACGCCCTCTGACTGACCGCTGGGAAATGGCTCGGGGGTAAAGTCAGCCGTCCTTGACGTGGACCGCGAAGGAAAATCCTTCGAAGGGCCTCCCTCCAAGTTCCACATAGGGATAGATAAAGAAATTTAGGGGCGGGCCTTGCTGTGATGGACTGAGGTAAAGATCTCTGCCTGATGTAAGCGCGACCCGATTCGTCGGAACCTTGGAAAAGAACGTCGTATCCTCATTGCCCACCTTGTCTGCCTCGGAAACATCAACAGCGATCCAGCCTCTCCCCTCCACGTAGTACTCCGCCCAGCAGTGATAACCAGAGAGGACTGCCGTCCCATCTTCTCGGGGCAGTGGGTAACCGATGGTGAAGCGTGCTGGCAAACCAAGCGATCTGGCCATCCCCACAAACAGGGCATGGTAGTCCGTGCAATTGCCAGATCCGACTTCACACGCTCGGGTCGCATCACCCCGACCCCATCCGGTATCCGACTTGTCGTATTTCATATGCTCGCGAACCGCCTCAAAGATTCCCCTTCCCGCATCGAAAGGATCTGAGCGACGAGGCACTTCCCGCGCAAGGTCTGCTACAGGGCCAGTCACAGGTACAAGCCGATCCGGGCCCAGAAGAGCCGCAGGGTCGGCTTGGCCACTGCCATCCGGACGGCCGTCTCGATTCAGGGCAAATCGTGTCACCGGGGTTTGCACCTTGATCACAAGGTCTCCCGCATGAGGAGATCGGGGTATCGCGAGATGAATCATGCGGTTCCCCTCACGTTCAGTGACTTCCACATTCAATCCTGTTTCAAAGCCCACATTGCTGAGTTCCCACGTTGGTTCTCCGGCATCCTGGAATCCATTGCTCGGAGGAACGGGGATCCATAAATCCATCGGGGCCGACCGGGTCGATCCGGCGGGGACTTTGGCTTCTGTCTTAAAGACAAAGGAACGTTCAGTGTAAGGGCCCGGAGTCGCACAGGCCGCCACCACGATGACCCAGAGCAATCCATTTTTCTGGAAAAACTGCTTACTGGACATCCACAACATCCTCATTCGTACGCCCGACAATCTGTTCGACGCTGGCCTCGGCTCGACGAGCAGCCTCTTTAATCTCCTCATCTCCCCCGGCGAGATAAAGCCGTCCATAGGCGCCAAAGGTCACCACTTCGAGAAGCCGGATGGGCGCAGCTTTTTCAGCTTCATTCGCCGCCAATGCCGCATAGCCCGCCGGGTGAGTCTCCATGACATAAAGAGCCTGCCCCTTCAGGATCGCGTCTCCATGCCGCATCCGATTGATCAGCATTGTCTGATAAGGATCGGTTCCGGTGATAATCTCGGAGGTCACGACCCGAGGACTCAACCGATCGCTCTCCGACAGTCCGAGATGGCTCAAAATGGCCTGTCCCGCAGCTCGTACTTCACCCTGGTCATCTGCGTGAACCTCCAGAAGGCCAAAGGAGCGTTCCACCACCATCATCCCCGGCGTTACCGCGGATCCCTTCAGAGCAACATCGGCGATGCGGTGCACTGCGATGCCAGGAGCTACTTCCACAAAGAGAGCAGCCTGCTCTTCAATCGGAAGATACCCACGGGCAACGGTCGCAAGAAAAGACGCCATTTGAGGCTGTAGGACGTCCAGATAGACGAAAGTGCGGAGATCGATTGATCCTGCAGACATCCCAGGCTCCTCCCTTACCGGTGTGGATCTGCATCTTATCAGGGCATCTTCCCCCGAAATAAGGCCACCCTCTCAGAATCTGAAGAGAAACCGCCCCCATCATGAGATCATCCAACCTTGCTATCGTGACGGCAGGACGTTCCCGCAAACGGAGTGACTGATGAACCCAGAAATGGCGACCGCACATCGAGAAGGGTTTCTGGCCGCATTGGATCAAGCTGGCTCCGGCGCCATCGCCGTCTTGCCCACCGGAAAGGAACGCGTTCGCAGCCGAGACACCCATTACCGGTTCCGGCCCGACAGCGATTTCTGGTACCTCACTGCATTTCCTGAGCCCGATGCTGTTGCCGTTCTTATTCCTGGCCGGAAAGAAGGCCCCTTCATTCTCTTTGTCCGCCCTCGCGACCCGGAGATGGAAATCTGGCACGGAAAACGATTTGGAGTGGAGGGTGCTCAAGAAGTTTTCGGTGCCGACGAGGCCTATCCCATCGGGGAGTTGGACCGTCGCCTCCCTTCGCTCCTCAAAGGAGCGAAACAGATGTACTACCGCACAGGCGAAAACGCTGACTTCGACCGAAAACTCCTGTCCTGGCTCTCCGAGACCCACCTCAAAACTCGCGATGGCATCACGGGGCCCGGCGTGGTTCGTCGGCCCGGAGAACTTCTCCACGAAATGCGGCTCGTGAAGTCCGAAGACGAAATTGGCTTTCTCCGGCGAGCCGCCGACATCACATCCCAGGCGCATCAAGCCGCCATGAAGGCCTTGGGCCCCGGAACGGCTGAGTATGAAATCGAAGCTCTTGTGGACGGGACCTTTCGACGCCTTGGAGGATGGGGCCCTGGGTACCCTTCCATCGTGGCAGGAGGATCCAATGCCTGCATTCTTCATTACACCGAGAACATGGAGGTGGTCTCCGAAGGGGACCTCCTGCTTCTGGATGCCGGCTGCGAGATCAACGGATACACCGCTGATGTCACCCGGACTTTTCCCTCCACCGGAAAATTCTCTGAGGTCCAGCGGGTCCTGTATGAAGTCGTCCTCAACGCTCAGTTACGTGGCATCGAGATGGTTTCTCCGGGGAACACCTTTTACTCCATCCACGAAGAAACCACCGCCACCCTTGTTCAGGGCATGATCGATGCTGGGCTCTTAGACGGCGACCTCCAGGAGAATCTCGAATCCGAAGCCTATCGCCGCTACTTCATGCACAAGACCAGCCACTGGCTCGGCATCGATGTTCACGATGTGGGAAGTTACTTCCAGGGATCGGGGGAGGGCGGCGATCCCGTCTCTCGTCCACTGGAGCCTGGAATGGTCCTGACTGTCGAACCCGGTATTTACGTCTCTCCTGAAGATGAGAAAGCTCCGGAACGCTTCCGCGGTCTCGGCATTCGCATCGAAGATGACGTTCTCGTCACAGCCGAGGGACACGATGTCCTGACCGGATCCATTCCAAAGACCGTCGATGACGTGGAGGCTGCCTGTTGAGTCCAGACCCATCTCCATCGGCCCCTCCTCCCGAAGACGGGGGAGATGACCCCGGCATTGACCTCGACCGCTGGCGCGGTGAGTTTCCAATCCTCGAAGAAACAACCTACCTCATCAGCCATTCGCTTGGCGCCATGCCTCGCGCTGCTCGAGACCGTCTCAACGAATACGCTGACAGTTGGGCAACTCGAGGGATTCGGGCGTGGAGCGAAGGATGGTGGGACAGCCCGATCGAGACAGGAAACCTACTCGCCAAGATTCTGGACGCGCCGGAAGGATCCGTCGCCATGCACCAAAACGTCTCTGTCGTTCAGGGACTACTCGCCTCCTGCTTCGACTTTCACGCCCCCCGCAACCGCATCGTCTACACCTCCATGAATTTCCCCTCCGTCATGTATGTCTGGGAAGCTCAAAAGAGACGGGGTGCGGAAATTGTCGTCGTTGAGAGCCATGACGGAGTGGGCATCGAGACGGAAGCCCTCCTCGACGCCATCGACGAACGATGCCTGCTGGTCCCCATCAGCCATGTTCTCTTTCAAACTAGTTTTCGACAGGATCTCAAGGCCATCGTTGATAAAGCACACGAGGTGGGCAGCCTTGTCCTCGCAGATTGCTATCAATCCACGGGGACAGTGCCTTTTTCCGTCCGCGACTTGGGCGTGGATATGGTCTGCGGCGGGTCAGTGAAGTGGCTCTGTGGAGGTCCCGGTGCTGGATATCTCTACGTACGACCCGACCTCACCGAGCAGTTACAACCCGCCCTCACCGGCTGGATGGCTCATACCGAGCCCTTCGCCTTCGAGACGGGACCACAGCGTTATGCCTCAGACATCCGACGCATGCTCCACGGATCGCCAGCCGTCCCCTCTCTCTATGCGGCGCGAGCGGGATACCAGATCATCTCCGAAATCGGAGTTGATGCGATACGAGCCAAGAATCTTCGACAAACAGACCGATTCCTCGACCAGGCCAAGGAGTTTGGATTCACTACTCACTCCCCGACCGACTCAAACCTCAGAGGAGGAACCGTGACCCTCTCAGTCGAACACGCTCCCGCCGTAGTTTCCGCGCTTGCTGAGCGAGACATTCTCGTAGACTGCCGCCCGGAAGTAGGCCTGCGGATCTCACCCCACTTCTACACAACAGACCAAGAACTCGACCTGTGCCTGGACGCCGTCGTCGATATCCTCAAAACCGGCGCCTGGGAACAGCATCAGAAACAATCCACATCCTATTAGACCTAGAGGAGCCTCAGGAACAGTGACCGACTACGGCAAAAACGCATCTCTCACCTACTCCGATTACCTCCATATCTCTCAACTGCTAGAGCAGCAGGAATGCCTCTGTGACCCCCCTGCTCATGATGAAATGCAGTTCATCGTCGTCCATCAGGTCTACGAACTTTGGTTTCGGCTCATTCTTCATGAACTCGACGAAGTCCTGCGTCTGCTCAAAGCAGGGTCTGATGGGGACATTCGAAATGCCGTCCGTCTCCTCCATCGCGTTCGTGAGATTCTCAAGATCGGCATCGCTCAGCTTCACGTCCTCGAAACCATGCGACCCGCTGATTTCCTGGCCTTTCGCGCACGACTTAACCCGGCCAGTGGTTTTCAATCTGTCCAGTTTCGGGAAATCGAATGCGCTCTTGGCCTGAAGAACCCCCAACTGGCCAGTTACACCAAAGAAGACCCCCGACACGCACAACTCCAAGCCCGTTTAGAAAACGAGTGTATTCGGGACGTCTTTCACGTCGTCCTCAGGAGCCGTGGATTCGACGTCAAGACTCCGAACGAAGATCGATCAGAAGAAGATACCGAGAAAACGCTGCGTGCCTTCCGCGCTCTCTACGACGATCCAGACAATAACTCTCCTCTCTACGAATTGTGCGAAGCCCTCGTTGAGATAGACGAGCACCTTGCTCTCTGGCGACGCCACCACATCATGATGGTCGAGCGGCAAATCGGGGACAAACCCGGGACCGGAAAAGGTGTCACCGGCGATCTGGACGGCATCCGGTATCTCGCGACGACCTTTAAGACGAAAATTTTTCCAGACCTCTGGAACGTGCGCACGATGTTGGCGGACTAAGCCGTTTCAGAAAGAGAGGTCCATGTTCTCGGATCAGTTCAACCTCGCCCATTATCTCCTTGAGCACAACCTTGAGGCCGGTCGTGGGGACAAAGTCGCCCTCTCCTGGCGCGATGAAGAACACCGCTACAGCGACCTCTCAGACAAGAGTAGCCGCCTCGCCCATGGCTTTCTCCAACTGGGGCTACGACCCGAGGAGCGAGTCCTTATCGTCCTTCCGGATAGACCGGAGTTTGCCTGGACGTGGTTTGCCACCCTCAAGTGCGGTGCCGTCTTCGCCATGGTCAACCCGCTCCTTAAACCGGAAGACTACGCCTACTACCTCGACTACAGCCAAGCATCCATTGCCGTCGTCGATGAAACCCTTGCGGAGACCTTTCACCACCTCGCCGAGGAATGCCCCTCTCTTCGCGCCGTCGTGGTCGCGGGAGGAGAAGGATCCTCAGAAGAATCCGGAAAGATGCAGCCCTCACAGCACTCCTGCTTGGGTCTGATCTCTCAAGCGCCCGACAGCCCCGTGATGGCCGACACCCACCGGCACGACATTGCCGGATGGCTCTTTACCAGCGGAAGCACGGGAAAGCCTAAGGCGGCCGTCCACTCCCACGAGAATTTCGCTTTCAACATTGAACACTACGCAAAGGGCGTCCTCGAGATTACCGAGAACGACATCACCGCCGGCGTCCCGAAACTCTTTTTTGGATACGCCACCGGCACCAACCTGATGTTTCCATTCGCCGTTGGGGGAAGCACCGTCCTGTTCAGTGATCGTTCGACCCCCGAGAAGATTTACAAAGTCTGTGAAAAGTACCGCCCCACCATCCTGACCTCTGTCCCCACGATGATCGGCAAGATGCTCGCCTGCGACAGTGCTCAAAGCCCCATGGACCTGCCATCCCTGCGACTCATCCTTTCCGCCGGAGAGAAGCTCCCCGACGCCCTCCACCGCCAATGGCTTGAGCGATACAACATCGAGATTCTCGACGGGATCGGGAGCGCCGAGTTGTTTCATATCTACATTTCAAACCGTCCCGGAGCTGTCCGCTTCGGCAGCCTGGGACAGGCGGTCCCCGGCTACGACTGCCGAGTTGTCGATAACGATGGTCGCCAACTTCCACCCGGCGAAGTCGGTCGCATGGAAGTTCGGGGGGAATCAGCAGCCCTGTGTTATTGGCAGGACCCTGAAAAAAGCGAAACCACATTTCAGGGCAACCTCGTCATTACCGGAGATCTCTTTCGCGTCGATGAGGACGGGTATTTCTTCTACGAAGGTCGCGCCGATGATTTGCTCAAAGTCGGGGGCGTCTGGGTCGCTCCCCACGAAATCGAAGACTGCCTCCTCACGCACGAAGCCGTTGAACAAGCCGCTGTCGTAGGCTGGGAGGATGAAGAGACCCTCGTGAAACCGAAAGCTTTTATCGTTGCGACAGACAAAGACGCTCCATCCACCGACAAGGAAACTGAGGCCTTGAAGACCACGCTTCAAAACTGGGTCAAAGAAAACCTCGCTCCATACAAATATCCTCGGTTCGTCGAATTCGTGCCCGACCTTCCTCGCAACGACAGAGGAAAGATCGATCGCAAATCTCTCCAGCAACGGCAGACCTCCTCGTGACTGAACTCGCAAAACTCGCCTGGCCTGATGTTGTCAAACTCCTCGAAAAGGGATGCGCTGCCATCTTGCCGGTCGGCGCAACAGAAGCCCATGGACCACACCTCCCCCTCGATACCGATGTGACGATTGCCCTGGGGATGGCGCGACGAGCGTGCCAGCAACTCGAAGAAAAGGGTCGGGCCTGCGTCGTCCTCCCTCCGATTTCCTACGGCGTGGCTGAATACGCGGGCCCCTTTGCGGGGACAATCTCGCTTTCTGAATCCACGGCCACCTCCTATCTCCGGGACATCCTTCTGGCGACAATCAAGACGGGATTCGACCCCGTCGCCGTCGCAAATGCCCATCTTGAGCCAGCTCACATCGCCACGATCGCACAGGCGATCGACGACGTCAGATCTTCCAGCAGCACGGAGGTCGTGTTTCCGGATATCACCCGCCGCCCTCTCGCACAACGACTGTCAGAAGAGTTCCAAAGCGGGGCCTGCCATGCCGGGCAATACGAATCGTCCCTCGTCCTCTCCGATGACCCAACAGCAGTCAATGAAGACAAGCGTCAACAACTCCCTCCGGTAGACATCAGTCTCGTCGATGCCATCCGGGCCGGGCAGAAAGACTTCATCGAGGCTGGAGGCGACATGGCCTATTTCGGCCAGCCAGCCGAGGCGAGCGCGGAAGAAGGGGCGACAACCTTTCAGATCCTGGCGGACATTCTCGTAGAAGGCATTGAAGCCCAAGCGTCACCCAACGACTGAGGCGTGTTCTCTCAGATCACTGTTCCGTCAGGGATCACAGCATTTTTCGGGACAATGACGATCCCGTCTCGGATGTAGTGCTGCTCACCGTCCTCTTCCTGAACAGATTTTTCGTTCACGATGGTCACCTTCGCCCCGATGCGCGTGTTCTTATCGATGATCGCACGCCGAATGACGGTCCCTTCCCCAATGCCGAGGGGGGGGAGACCACGAAGATGGGCCGCCGCCTGCTCTGTTTCCGTTTCGTAGACATCATTGCCCATCACGAGGGCACCATCCAAAACACAGCCGGCCTGAATCACCGACCGGATCCCCACAACCGAGTCACGAATTTCAGCCGGGCCGATCTTGCTCCCCTCAGCGATCAGAGATGTAGAAATATTTCCTTCGCTGATGTGGGTCGGCGACAAATATCGCGGACGCGTGTAGAGTGGATAATCCGGATCGTAAAGACTGAACTGATCACTCCGGGCAAGACGAAGGTTCGCATCATAGAAAGATTGGATCGTCCCAATATCCTCCCAGTACCCATGAAAAAAGTGGGCGACACATCGATATCGATCAAGAGCCTTGGGAATGATCTGTTTTCCAAAGTCATGGTCCCCGTCCTGCTGCTCTAAGAGATCTACGAGGACCTCCGGGGAAAAAACATAGATGCCCATTGACGCGAGAAAGGGCTGATTGGCCTGCTGCCCACCGATGGATTGCTCGGGATCAATCTGCATCCCCCCGAGTTCCTCTTTCGAAGGTTTTTCTGCAAACCGAGTGATCACTCCCTCCTCGGTGACATGCATCAGCCCGAAATTCGAAGCCGTCTCTTCGGCTTGCGGGCAGGCCGCGATCGTAATGTCAGCCTGAGACTCTTCATGCCGCTTCACGAACGCCGCGTAGTTCATGCGATAGAGGTGATCACCGGCCAGGACGATCACCAGCCTTGTCCTGGCCTTCAGGAAATGACGCAGGGAACGACGCACGGCATCCGCCGTGCCTTGGAACCAATCACGGCTCGTTGTAGTCTGCTCCGCCGCCAGCACCTGCACCCTGCTGTCTGTCAACGTGCCGAACTGATAGGTGTCCGTTACATGCCGATTAAGAGACTCGCTATTGAACTGCGTAAGGACGTACATCTGGGTAATCCCTGAGTTAATGCAATTGCTCAGGGGAATATCGATCAGGCGGATTCTCCCCGCGACGGGAACGGCAGGCTTGGCCCGATCGCGGGTCAAGGGGAACAGGCGTGCCCCCTGGCCTCCTCCCATAATGACGGCAACCACATCCTTCATGGTGAGTAGTGTACCCACGGGGCCCGCCCCATACTTACCCAAGGAATCGTCAACGACCCGGGCCGACCCAATCCGCGATGAAGAGGTTCGTTTCTCGGGGCGCAGCGTTGAAGCGATTTGAAGCAAAGGCGAGTTGTTTCCCGTCCCACGAGAACATGGGAAACCCGTCGAAGGAATCGCAGAAGGTGACCTGCTGGAGGTTTTCTCCCCGGATGTCCACCATCCAAAGATCGAAGTTCCGTCCTTTTGGATCAGCAAGATTGCTCGAAAAAATGACGAACTGCCCGTCCGGCGTGAAAAAGGGACCAAAATTTGCGGATCCATTGTCCGTCAGCCGACGCGCCTGACTTCCATCGGCCTTCGCCACATAGATCTCCATCTTGGAAGGACGAACGAGACCCTGAAGAAGCAAACGCTGGTAGTCCTTCAACTCCTGCTCAGAATCAAACTGACTTGCTCGCCAGCAGATCATGGACTCATCAGGACTGAAAAAAGCGCCGCCGTCATAACCCGGAGAATGGGTCAACTGTTTCAGGTCAGTCCCGTCAGCATTCATCGTCCAGAGTTCGAGATCCCCCGTACGCGCGGAGGTAAACACCACCCGCCCACTCCGAGAGATGGTCGCCTCAGCGTCATACCCTCGACTCTTCGTGATATTGCGACGATTCGCCCCGTCTCTGTCCGCCACATAGATGTCAAACTCAGAATAAACGGGCCAGACATAGCCTTGGCTGCGATCCGGCTCGGGGGGACAGTCGCCACTGGCTTCGTGCGTCGAGGCATAAAGGATCTGGTTCGTTCCGGGGATGAAGTAGGCGCAGGTCGTTCGTCCTGCCTCCGTAATTTGCCTCGTCATGTTCGAGTCGAGATCCATGATGAAGATTTGGTCACACTCCAGATCTCCCCGCGTGGATTGAAAAATGAGGTCCGTGTCGTCGAAGGAAAAATAGGCCTCAGCATTTTGCCCGCTGAAGGTGAGTTGGCGAACATTCGCCAGATAAGCCTCTTCGCCCGGGAACAACAGTGGGTCAGGACCATCGGGTTCCGGGAGTCCGCACCCCGCCAAGAGGAGAAACAGGCTCAGGATCAATCCTCTCGAAATCACAGGTCGGCTCCACCCATCCCACACTCTTTTCGACGCTCCGCCTCGCTAAACCACCCGTTCACTCTGTCGGGTTTTTCCAGATGTGTGGCCGCCGTCCCGAGTAAAAGGAATGAGTTCGCCAGGCAGGCTTGAGGTCGGGATCTGTGTCCACGATCACATCGCCGACCACCTTTGCCCGGCAACTCAAGCGCAGTCCATCGATGCCCTTTGGGAAGGACCTTAATTTTGCAGCCTCTCTCTTCTCCGGAGGTGACATCGCCTCACCGTTATCGACCTGGACAAGACAGGTGCCACACAACCCCTTTCCATGGCAGGACAACAGACCTCCCAGAGCCGGATAGGGATCAATGTCATGCTCTAGGCAGGCAGCCCTAAGGTTGCTGCCCTCTGGAACATGAATGGTGATATTTTCTTTGGAGAAGTGTGTGCGAAACATGGTTTTGTCCAACAAGGCAGAGGGAGACCCTATCCCCCTACAGTTCAGGGATCAAATGAACCCACGACAGGCCTTGTGATTTGAAGGAAATACCGCTTCTGACCCTTTTTCCCCTGTCCATAAAGGCCGTTCTCGTTCCTCGCGCAAAGCGTGGTGGGCGATGAGGGATTCGAACCCCCGGCATCCTGCGTGTAAGGCAGGCGCTCTAGCCGCTGAGCTAATCGCCCTGAATCTTCATTTGTGACACAAGGTATTGCAAAAACCCACCGCATACCGCCGATGGAACCCCCTTGTTGACACATATCGACAAGCGTGGTTATCTTCACCGCCCATTCTGCATGGGAAGCCCCTCGACCGGCAGCCTCAAAATTCGCTCCCATCGGATACGATAATAAGACGACTGGCCTGGAATCATGCCGTCTCTCCCCCATCTCTCCAATAGATGAACTCTCACCTCCCCACCCACTGAGGAAATCACGATGCGCGTTGCTGTCATAGGATCAGGTTATGTTGGCCTCGTCGCTGGAACCTGCTTTGCTGAAAGCGGGAACCACGTCACATGCGTCGATGTCGACGAAAACAAGATCAATGATCTCAAACAGGGGAAGATCCCCATCTTCGAGCCGGGACTCGAAGAAATGGTGGCTCACAATGTGAGAGATGAACGCCTCTCTTTCACCACTGACACGGAAACTGCCGTCCAGGGTGCCGAGGTTGTTTTCATCGCCGTGGGAACTCCGGCTGATGAGGATGGAAGCGCCGATCTTCAATACGTTCTTGCTGCAGCAGAATCGATCGGGAAGGCCGCCAATGGACCGAAGATCATTGTGGACAAGTCCACCGTCCCAGTCGGCACGGCAGCAAAAGTGAAGGAAGCCGCTCAATCTCAGACCGAGCACCTCATCACCGTGGTCAGCAACCCTGAATTCCTGAAGGAAGGGGCCGCGATCGATGACTTCATGAAGCCGGACCGGGTCGTCGTCGGAACGGACTCAGAGGAAGCCAAGAACACCATGAGCCGCCTCTACGAGCCCTTCGTCCACGACAACGCCAACAAGATCATCCACATGGACATCGTAAGCGCGGAACTGACCAAGTACGCCGCGAACGCCATGCTGGCAACCCGCATCTCCTTCATGAACGAAATCGCAAACATTTGCGAGCGAGTTGGAGCAGATGTCAACAAGGTCCGCGGAGGCATTGGGAGCGACAGCCGCATCGGCACGCCCTTCCTCTACGCGGGATGCGGGTATGGAGGATCCTGCTTTCCAAAGGACGTCCAGGCCATCATTCACACCGCTGACGACCACGGATACGACTTCAAGATCCTCAATGCCGTGGAAGCGGTGAATACCCAGCAGAAGTATCTCCTCTTCGAAAAGGTGAAAGCCCATTTCCAAGGTGACTTGGCCGGACGCACCTTTGCCATCTGGGGACTCGCCTTCAAGCCACGCACCGATGACATGCGGGAGGCGCCCGCCCTCTACATCATCAACAGCCTCCTTGAGGCCGGTGCCTCGGTGCGGGCCACAGACCCCGAAGCCATCGAACAGGCCAAGTGGCGACTCGGCGACAAGGGTGACAGTCTCCAGTATTTCGATCAGCCCTATGAAGCACTCGAAGGAGCGGACGCTCTACTCCTCTGCACGGAGTGGTCCGAGTTCCGTAACCCGGATTTCGATCGCATCGCTGAACGTCTGAAGGAGCCCGTCATCTTCGACGGACGAAATATCTTCCCCAGAGTCGAACTCGCCCGCAGGGGTTTCACCTATTACCCCATTGGCTCGACACCCCTCGTCGCTGAAGAAGAGTAACCGGGAAAAGATCCTCGCCGATTAACTCGGAAAGGCCACGCTCCCCAGGGGGGACCGTCGGTTAGAGGTCGTCGCCATTGGGATCGAAGAGGGCGATTCCGAGCAGAAGATCAACGATCTCTGTGGGATCCAGGCCGAAATCGAATCCAATGAACGCCGCATGGAAGCCTGCGCCGAACTCATAGGTTCCGTAGTCAGGCCCGAGAGCATCTCCCGTGCTCGCCTCGAGAACGGAGATTTCGGCCCCGGCCCAGGTTTCAGCGCCGATCGGCAAACTAATTCTCGGCTCGCCGCGAGGCCCGGGAAGTCCAACATACATGGCCGCGTATCCACCGAGGTTCACGTCCACGTAGTCAGTCGCCCGAACACTGACACCCACGCCAGGTCCGATACGAACCCGCGCGCGCGCCACGTCAAAAACATCAAAGATCCGATTGGGGATGTACAAAAGGGTTTTGTGCACCCAGCCGTGCCCTTCGGTCTCCTCTATCACCACATCGTCATCCATGTCGGCAGGCACAGATACCGGCGTTTCAGACGCAACCCCTGGGGAATTGCAAGCGACGAGCGCGAACAGACAGACAGCCGTTAGAAATCGAATCATCAACTTTCTCCTGATCTATACCTCGGATTGGGTGTCCCTCGTTCAAGGGGAAGAACACCATGACAACCACACCAAAAAATCACAAGGGGTGGAGGAATCTCTCTCTATTCAGTCCGCAAAGCTGTGACCGGGTCGAGGCGTGATGCTCGGTTCGCAGCAGGCAATCCAGCCAGGGTCGCTGTCACCGTCAACACGAGGAGAGCGAGAAGAAACACGGAGAACTCGACCTGTGGAATGAGCCGTGTCTGACTCGTGAGATCGAGCGGGCCAACCACAGTAATCAGAACACCTCCAATAAAAACTCCGAGCAAGCCGCCCGCAAGGCACAGCAGGAGCACCTCGGTCAACACTTCCAGTCGGATTCTCGCACTGGTCGCCCCGAGAGCTTTGCGCAGCCCCAATTCGGAGGTCCTTTCAGACACAGATATCCCTACGACATTGGCGGCTCCCAGGCATCCCAGGACGAGCGCCAGGACAGCGATGATGAGGACCATTCCCTCCAGGCCGAGAGACAAGGAGCGGACCTTCTCCACAAAATCGACGTTCTCCTCAATCTCCAATGCCGAGGGATCCCATGGGTCGAAGGAGTACAGCGTGCCAAGGGCCATGCGAATTTCTGAGATCGCTGATCGGGTCAGATCTTCCCGACGAGGCGCAAAAGCAAGTTCGCTGACATAGAAGCCGCCCGAGTCCCCCATCTCCATCGCAGTGGAGTAGGGAACGAGAATCGAGTAGGCGAACATATCGCTGGACTCAAAAACTCCAATGATCCGAAATCGGCGCCCATTTCGATCAATGGTTTCTCCAAGAGGAGACCTCCCTCCAAAGAGGCCGTCCTGCAGAGGGAGGCTGATCAGGGCGAGATCTTCAACCTCCGCCTCTTCCTCTGCGGTGAACCACCGCCCGCTGACAATGCGCAAATCCGTCACCTGCCGATACGCGTGACCCACCCCCTCGAGTCTAGCCCAGGGCCAAGACCGGTCAGCGGAAAACACTGCCCCACCACGCCCCGGACTATAGACCGGGGCAATCCCTGCAATCGAAGGGCAGGCTCCCACAATCGCGGGGAGGTCGGCATAACGGATCCGCACATCCCGCCCTCCCCGATTCCCGTGACCGCGCCACGAACGAGCCGGCTCCACAACAAGCTCGCGCCCTCCCATCGCACGCAGGAAATCTGTCGTTGTCGGCGGAACTGCCGCGCCATACGCCATGAGGACCAAAAGAACGGAAGCGCCGAAGGTCACCGAGAGCACGGTGAGAAGTGATCGCAGGGGGTGCGCCGCCAGATTGGAGAACGCTTCTCTGAGCACCATCGGCCATGTCGAGGTGCGAGGTCGATCTACCTGATTCATACCCCACTCCCTCGCAGACCCTCGATGACTTCCCGAGAAGAGGCTCTCCATGCCGGCCAGACCGCAGCGCCCAAACTGACAACAAGAAGGAGAAGGCCCGGAAGCAGGGCTGCCCCAGGGTCGGCAATGGGTACCGCGAAGCCCTCGGGGAGAGCGACGGCCCCCATGAACTCGGGCCCCCCCCGGCCCGCCACGGCGGCGCCGGGGCCCGGAGGGGAGCATCCCAGCCCCGGCGCGGGGGA
>JAZALG010000107.1:0-10101 GCA_036229545.1 Planctomycetota bacterium
CCACCTGGATTTGCAACTTCATCACGTCACCGCATTCGGGGGCACCGACGATGCCTGTTCCGACATGGGTGTCTTTCTTGTCGAGTGCGCCTCTCTCCCGTTCTTCACGGAGGCGGACACGAACGGGGAATGCGGTCAGGAACGCTCAACGTCGCAGGAATCGTCGGCATGGGAAAAGCAGCCCAACTCGCCTCTGAAAATTTGGAGCGAGACATGGCCCACGCCCGATCTCTTCGAGACCGTCTTGAAAAGACGGTGCGATCTGAGTTGGACCACATCGAAATCAACGGCCACGAGGAACACCGGCTCCCCAATACATCCAACATGTCTTTCGCCTACGTAGAAGGTGAGTCTCTCATCATGGGCGTCCCCGATGTTGCCGTCTCTTCGGGATCTGCCTGCACCTCGGCGAGCCTCGAGCCCTCCTATGTTTTGCGAGCTTTAGGTGTCGGCGACGAACTCGCCCATTCCTCCATCCGTTTCAGTATCGGCCGCTTCACGACGGAAGAAGATGTGGATCAGGCCGCCGCGTCCATCATCGCAACGGTCAAACGTCTCCGAGACATGTCTCCCCTTTACGAAATGGTGCAAGAGGGCATCGACCCTTCCACCATCGATTGGGCAGGCGATCACAGTTGAACAAATCACTCAAAAAGTTCAGGTAACAGGAGTTTCTCATGGCATATAGCGACAAGGTCATCGACCACTACAACAAGCCCCGCAACGTCGGCGCACTCGACAAGAAAGACACCCATGTCGGAACAGGCATCGTCGGTGCCCCCGAATGCGGTGACGTGATGAAGTTGCAAATCCAGGTGGACGACGACGGCATCATCGAAGACGCCAAGTTCAAGACCTTTGGCTGCGGATCAGCGATCGCGAGTTCAAGCCTGGCGACCGAATGGGTCAAAGGAAAGACGGTGGAAGAAGCCCTCAGCATCAAGAACACCGAGATCGTCGAAGAACTCTCCCTCCCCCCCGTCAAGATTCACTGTTCCGTCCTCGCCGAAGACGCCATTCGGGCAGCGCTGACCGACTACAAGAACAAGCAGGGCGAAGAGGACGAGACCCCCGACGAGACGGACGCTCCACCGACCGAAGAGTAATTCTCCGACAGCGAACCTCCCCATGGCCCCCCCGCCCGACAGTAGCACCGAAGCCTCCACGGAAAGCGAGGAGGCCGTCACTGTGACGGAACGCGCAGCGAAGGAATTCTGCCATGTCCTCAAGGAGAAGGGTCTTTCTGAAGACACCGCCATGCGCCTCTCCGTGAAGGGGGGAGGCTGCTCTGGATTCGAGTATCAGGTCGACATCGAGCGCAATGGTCCGGACGAGTTCGACGTCGTGACGGCTTGGCATGATGTCACCGTCGTGATTGATATGAAGAGCGAGTTCTATCTTCACGGCACCACCATCGACTTTAATGACAGCCTGATGGACCGAGGATTCACCTTTGCCAACCCCATGGCCTCGGGAACCTGTGGCTGCGGATCCTCTTTTTCCATCTGAGTCTGTTTTCCGGGGAGGGTCGAGACATGGTTGAGAAAGAGGCTCAAGCCACCTGCTCCGCCTGCGGAGTTGATGGAGAAAGCTCTCTGGTGTGTCTCGCCTGTGGTGAACTCTGCGAATGCACAGGCCAGGATCTCTTTGCCCGCCTGGGGCTTCCTCCCTCCCCTCGCATCGACCTCGATCTTCTCGAAAGGCGATATCTCGACCTTTCACGTCGCCTCCACCCTGATTTTCAGACGGGCAAAACTGACGCAGCCCAGGCCCTCGCCCTTCGAAATACTTCCCTCCTCAACGAAGCCCGGGCCACGCTGGCTGACGATCTCCAACGCATGGAATACCTGCTCGATCAAATCGACCCGGACGTCCTTGATCGCACGAAACAACTCGACGTCGGCTTCCTCACCGAGAGCCTGGAGTTATCAGAAGAAGTCGAACAGGCCCAGGCAGGCGGGGACCGTCCAGCCCTCCTCGCCATCGCAGAGCAAGCCCACAAGGAAATGGAGGGGCGCCTGGAATCAACGATGGCTCTGTGGGATGGATCCAGCGAACAAGCAGAACGAATGGCCACGCAACTGCACGAGGCGAAGGTCTTCAAACGGATCACTCGGGATGCGGAAGCAGCGTCATGACGACTCCCTCTGGCCCCATCATCGGCATTGACCTGGGCACCACGAACTCCCTTGCAGCAGTCATGGGCAAAGATGGACCGCACGTCATCGTGGACGCAACAGGCAATCCACTCGTCCCTTCCGTCGTGTCCTACGTGGATGATGGCCCCCCACTCGTCGGAATAGAAGCGCGGACTTTGCTGGTGCAAAACCCGCTCTCCACAGTCCACTCCGTCAAGCGGCTCATGGGCCGCTCCCTCCAGGACGTGGAAGAGGATCTTTCCCACCTCGCTTATCAGGTCTGCGGGGACGAGGACTCTCACCTGGCGCGGATTGATATCGACGGCAAACGCCTCACACCTCAGGAAATCTCCGCTGCCATCCTCGAACGGGTCAAACAGATGGCAGAAGAGTCCCTCGGCCAGCCCATCACACAGGCCGTCATCACGGTTCCAGCCTACTTCGACGACGGGCAGCGGCAGGCCACCCGAGACGCCGCCCAGATCGCCGGACTCGAGGCTCTCCGCATCGTGAATGAACCGACGGCTGCCGCCCTGTCCTATGGCCTCGACACAAGCCGGGAAGGCACGGTCGTCGTCTACGACCTGGGGGGTGGCACCTTCGATATTTCCATTCTCAAGGTCACCCAGGGGGTCTACAAGGTGATCGCCACGGCGGGAGACACTCATCTCGGCGGAGACGACTTCGATGTCGCCATCATGGATGCGATCCTCGCTCTGGTCGAAGAGCAGGCAGGGCAAAAAGTCACCATCGGCCCCAAATCTCTGGGACAAATTCGGCTCTCAGCTGAAGCCCTCAAGATCGAACTCAGCGCAAATGACCAAACAACCCTGGAGGTCGATCTTGGAGAGGGAACTCCCTTCACCTTTGAACTCAACCGCCCCACTTTCGAATCCATGATCCGCCCTGACATCGAGAAGACGCTGACCTGCTGCCAAAGCGCCCTGGCCGACGCACATCTCACGCCTGAAGACCTTGATGACGTCGTCCTGGTCGGCGGGTCGACCCGCATCCCCCTCGTCCGTCAATTGGTTGAGGAGGCCCTCGGCCGGAAACCACACACGGAGTTGGACCCTGACCGAGTCGTCGCTCTCGGTGCCGCCATTCAGGCGGATGTCTTGGCGGGCGGCTCCCAGGACCTCCTCCTTCTCGACGTCGCCCCCCTGTCCCTGGGCCTGGAGACCATGGGAGGAGCCTTCAGCAAACTCATCCTCCGCAACACGACGGTCCCCTGCAGAGCCACGGAGATTTTCTCCACGCAGGTAGACAACCAAACCGGCATCGACATCAACGTCTATCAGGGCGAGAGAGAATTGGTCCAGGACTGCCGCCTTCTCGGATCATTCAAACTCGCCGGACTCCCCGCCATGCCCGCTGGTCTGCCTCGAGTCGAAGTCACCTTTCTCATCGACGCCGACGGCATCTTGACGGTAACCGCCCGCGAGCAGCGAAGCGGAATCCAGGCCTCTATCGACGTTGTCCCCTGTCACGGACTCACGCGAGAGGAAGTCAGGGGCATCATGCGCTCTTCCATCGAACACGCCCATGAAGACTTCGCAGCCCGAGAGCACATCGAGTTGAGGAACAAAGCCGCGAACCTCATTGAGGGGACCCGTCGCGTCCTCGCCATGCCCGAGATGCCCTTTCCGGGTGGACTCCGTGAAGAACTCGAGTCGGATATCCTTTCGTTAGAGGCCCTGACAAAGGCAGACGACCTTTCAAAACTCAAAACCGCGTGCGAGGCGTTCGGTGAGAAGACACAATCCATTGCGGATGATGTGATCGGGGCCGCCATCAAGGCGGAACTCACCAAAGAACAAACGGAAGGCTGACATGGAAGAGTTCACCTGGACCGATGTTGACGAGATCGGTTACCAGCTTTCCGAAACGCATCCGGACGTCGACCCCCTCTCAATACGGTTCACGGACCTCCATCAGTGGGTTCTCGATCTCCCCGGCTTCACGGGAGATCCCAAGCAGTCAGGAGAGAAGCTCCTCGAGGCAATCCAGATGGCCTGGTACGACGAAGTCCAAGACTAGGAGACAGAGCATGGGAGCCTACGAAACGCGCTTGAAGATCCGCTTTGGCCAGGTGGACGCCGCCGGCATCATGTTCTATCCACGCTTCTTCGATAATTTTCATGTCGTCTTCGAGGACATGTTCAGTGAATTGACGGGAAAGCCCTACACCCACCTTCTCGAAGATCGTCGTATCGGATTCCCCACAGTCCACATCGAAACAGATTTTCGTCGCCCCTTCCGCTTTGGCGAGGAAATGAGGCTGGTCCTCGATGTCGTGGAATACGGGGAAACGTCGATTCTCTTTCGGTATCGAGGATTCCATCCCGACCAGGACGAACCCTCTGTCGAAGCGCAGGGAAAGGTGGTCGTTCTCGATCTCGATGCCTTTAAGCCAGTCCCTATTCCAGACGACATTCGCGCCATTCTGGATGATTTATCCATCGGAGACGGGAGCAGGTGACCCGCTCTCTCGGAGGTCTTCAACACAAAACGAAGAGTCCTCCATCCGCCCTCAGACAACTCGAGATTCTTCTCGGGTCCCTGGCGATGTTGGCCACGCTGTCTTGCGGAGAAACCAGAAGTGATCTCCCTCGGCCAAAACATGTGGTTGTTGTCGTACTCGATACGCTCCACGCCGCCCACCTTTCTTCCTATGGAGGACCTCCAGGCCTCACTCCTCAGATCGATCGCCTTGCCGCCACAGGGATGCAATTCGACAGGGCCTTTTCAAACGGAACATGGACCCTGCCCTCAACGGTGTCCCTTTTCACGGGTCTCACCCAAGAGAGGCATGGCGTCGTCACCAATCACCACCACCTCACCGACGACCTCGGTGTTCTCCCTGAGTTTTTTTCCGAAGCGGGATATCAAACCAACGGCTATGTCCAGATGGTCTATGCAAGCAACCACTATGGGCTCGATCGTGGTTTTGACGAGTACACCTATTTTGGACAGCAACGGTCTGGCGCCCAGCTTGTCGCCGAGGCCCTCGGCTGGATGGAAAACCACTCAAAAGACCCCACCCTCCTCTATCTCCATTTTCGACGCCCCCACTCCCCCTACAACCCCGACGCTCTCGCCTTGGCCCACTTTCAAGACTTCGAACGCCATCCCGATCCCAAACGTCACGAGATCCTTGCCCGAGCCGACAGCCAGATCCGGGACGCAAAACTCCTGAGCGAATCCGAACTCGGCTATGTTCGCTCCCTCTACCGAGCCAACCTCTCTCAGGTCGACCGGCAACTTGAGCCCCTCATCGACCGGTTCTTCGCCTCCGAGGACATGGCCCTCATCCTCACGTCCGACCACGGCGAGGCCTTTGGGCAACATGGAACCCTCGGCCACGGCCAGGGCATCATGGCGGAACAAATCGACATCCCTCTCATCTTTGCCGGACCGGGCGTCTCACCAGGGCTCGACACTCACCCCGCCTCGACAGTGGACATCCTGCCGACCCTTCTTGAGTGGTGTGATATCGCCACTACGCCGAGCAAGCCCTTTGAGGGGCTTTCCCTCATTGACCGACTCCAGGGCAATGGATCGACACAACCTCGTCCTGTCTCCCTTTCGGCTCGCTACCCCCCTGACGGCCCGCCCCCCACTCTGGGCGTCATCGAGGGACGCTGGAAACTCACAGTGACACGTGCAGGAGATCTCCACCTGTTCGATCGCGACGCGGATCGAGCCGATACAACAAACATCGCAGACCAACACCCAGAAATCGTCGCAAGGCTTCAACCGCTCATCGACCAGCGAAGATCCGCGGCAGAGGGCTTGTCCACGCCTCCCGTCGAGCAAACTGAACTCTCCGACGAACTCAACGAGGAACTGCAAGCTCTCGGTTACGTGCGCTGAAGCGCCTCGTCAGACGGCGTCTGTTTCGCCCGTCGTGGCCACCTCGTCAGTTTGGGGACGCGTCATGAGACTCTCGACGGCCACAGCAGGATCACGTCCCTCACGAACCACGGCATCAACCTGTTCACAGATGGGCGCGTCCAATCCCCGATCGGCAGCCCATTCCACGATCGTCCGGCTTGTGGGAACTCCTTCAGGCACTCCGGAAACCTCCTTCATCACCTGATCAAGGCTTTCCCCCATGCCCAGCCTCTCTCCAACAAAACGGTTACGCCCATGCTTGGAGATACAACTCACGATGAGATCGCCCACTCCGGAAAGCCCGTAGAAGGTCTCGCCCTCGCCTCCCATGGCCTGGCCGAGGCGAGACATTTCCGCCAATCCGCGGGTGAGGAGAGCCGCCTTGGTGTTATCGCCCAGACCCAGGCCGTCGATGAGGCCTCCGGCGATCGCCAGGACATTCTTCAGCGCCCCGCCAAGCTCGACACCCACAAGATCGCCCGATGTGTACACCCGAAAGTGGTTGGCGGAGAACAGGTCTTGGATATGCAAGGCCAGACCACGATCCTCGCTTCCCACCACAACAGCAGAGGGCTGCGATGCCACAACCTCTTCGGCGTGAGAGGGACCCGACAAAACAGCCAGGGGCCTAGGACCGAGCACCTCGGTGATCACCTCTGTGGGCCTCCGTTGAGAGGGAAACTCCAACCCCTTGGTCACCGAAACGACAGGAGTTTCACTTCCAAGAGAATCCTTCATCCGACTCAAAGCACCTCGAAGAAATTGGCTGGGAACAGCGGAGACGACGACATTCGCATGGGCGAAGACCTCGGGCTCCGCGGTCACGGTCACTCCCTCGGGGAGAAGATAGCCGGGCAGAAACTCCTCGTTCGTACGCGTCGACTGCATCCGTTCCGCGCGGTCGGATTCGTGACTCCATTGAATCACCGAGACGCCGTTTTCAGCGAGGAGCCCGGCCAAAGCGGTACCCCAGGCTCCGTCTCCGAGAACCGCAACTTTTTCCAACATTTCAGGTGGCATCTTTAAATCTCAGGCAGCCGGAATCTCATCATCCTGCGCGGGAGCATCGTACCGATCCTCTCGGCCTTCCTTCATCCGCTGTAAATTATCAGCGTGACGCAGGGTCACCAGCAAAGCGAGAAGCGCCATAACGGGGATTCCCTCTAAAAACAGGTCTCCTCCCAGGTCCCCTTTCCACAGAGCTAAAATTTGCCCCAGCGGGAAAGTCCAGGCCAGGGCCAGACTCGCCAGAGACACAAAGCCCGTTGCCCAGCGAATCACCCCATGCACCAACAGGCAGATCACACCGAGGATCGGATCGAGTGCCAAACATCCCCCGAGAAGGGTGGCCACGCCTTTCCCCCCTCGAAACCGAGAAGTCACGGGCCAAACATGGCCGACAACCACAGCTGCTACCAAAAGAGCCCGCCCTCCCGGATCGAGCAGGGCGTCCGGCGAGGGAAGCAAAAGAACAGCAAGGGCACCCTTACCGACATCCCCGAGAAGAACGAGGTAACCCCAAAGAGAGCCAACGACCCTGCCCACGTTGGTCGCTCCGGGGTTCCCGCTTCCGTATGCCCGGATATCGACGCCACGCAATCTCCCTGCGATCACGGCAAACGACACCGATCCCATTGCGTATGCAAGTAGAAGTGACACCCACGCATTCATGGTTTGGCATTGTAGGGTCAGACTTTTGGGTGCCCAGGCCATTCTCTATGATTCGCGGATCTGCCCGTAAGACCTAAAAACTATGCCCTCACTCCTTCTGCCCCTTCTCCTCGCTGCACTCCCTCTTGCCGAGGAATCTGCAGATCCAGATTTCGACATCGTGTTTGCGGTACCCGCAGAGATGCGCCTGACCTCCGCTGCAGAACTCGCGCAGATGATCGGCCAACCCGAGACCAAAAATATTTCGAGGGCAGAGGCCGCCGGCGCCCCGATCTCCCACAATTTCCTGTGGGTGGACCGATCAGGAAAAGGGAGAGCCATTCACGTCCTCCTGACAGATGAGCCGCCCTTCCGCTCACCGCAGGAGTTTCTCCAAGCAACCGGATCGACAAATCAGGAGCCGGTCGAGGTCCCGCCCCCCGCTGGCCCGGGACTGATGGTGGAAAACACCTTCGCGGCCGCGCAGGGCCGGGTCATGCGCGTTCGGACAATGCTCCTCATGGACTGGGGCAACCGGCGTGCCTGCCTGATCAAACTCCAAGCATCAGACGCGGACTGGCACCAAGCCAGCCCCCTCTTCGACGCCTTCGTGAACGGCCTTCGGTGGGAACGAGCCCCTCTTCAGCCCGGCGCCGGAGGACCCAGCGGACAACCCCTCGGACTGCCTCCCGGTACAGCAATCCTCTCCGAAGAAACCGACCTCGCCGCATGGACGACGCTTCCTGTGATGGGGAGTCTCCTCCTCGCGGGCATCATTCTGCTCGGCCTGGCCTTCGGAGGTCGGAGCGCGGGATGACAGAACTCCGGCGACGGGCACTTTGCCACCGCCACCCCCTGCTCGTGCTGGGGATCCTTCTTGCCGTTGCCTGCGGCGAAACCGCTCCCACTCCAGCATCGTCCGCCGAGGCGGATCTCGTCTTTCCTCAAGCCGGCTTGATCCTGATCTCCATCGACACCCTGCGGGCGGACCGCCTTGGGTGTTACGGGTACGACAAAGAGACGAGTCCGATCCTCGACGGCATCGCAAAGGAATCTGTCCTCTTCACCCAGGTGTACTCCAACTCCCCCAAAACCGCTTCCTCCCACATGAGCCTTTTCACCTCGATGACGCCCACCACCCACGGCGTCACCAACATGTCAGGGCGTCTGGGCATCACCCTGACCCAACTGAGTCCCAACCGTCAGACACTCGGGCAGGTCCTCAACAAGGCGGGGTATTGGAATGCCGCCGTGACCTGCGGTGGGAACCTCCACCCTGGGATGGGGTTCGCCAGAGGATTTAAGAGTCGATTCGTCTCCAGCCTCATGCCCATCGAGCAAACCGTCGACCAAACCCTGCGCTTCGCTGATCACGCCCAAAATTTATCCGCCCCTCCCTTTCTCTTCATTCACACCTACGAGGTCCACGCTCCCTATCTTCCCCCCGCCCCGTACCAAGAGCGCTTCGCTCTCCGCCCCACCCCGCTGCTGGAATCTGCCGTCAAAGAGATGTCGGCAAAGCCTCGTGAAAACCTCAATCTCGCTGCGCTCGATCTCTGGGAACACAAGGAGTCCTTTGGCCCGGACGACGCCCGTTACCTCTCTGACCTTTACGACGCAGAGATCGCCCACACCGACTCAGAACTCGGTCGTCTCCTCAAGGGACTCAGAGAACGAGGCATCCTCGATCGTTCCATTCTGGTGATCCTCTCCGATCACGGGGAGGAATTTGGCGAACATGGTGATTTTGAACACGACCAACTCTATTCCGAGCACCTCCACGTCCCCCTCATTCTCCGTCTTCCTGGCGGAGTTCTGGGAGGCTCCCGGGTAGAGGATCTCGCATCTCTCATCGACGTCATGCCAACCCTCCTCGAACTCCTCGACCTCCCCGCCCCACAGACCATCCAAGGCCGATCCCTTGTCTCCGCGATGCAGGAACAACAACCCAAATCGATACCCGTCCTCTCAGAACACGTCATGTTCCCCGGGCAGTACAGGGCGACGCTTCGGAGCCAGAACAGGTCCGTGATGTTCTTCGAAGAGGACGGTCGCCTAGAAACCTACGATCTGGTGGCCGATCCAGGCCAAAGCCAGGATCTAGGCGATGACCCTGAATCCGCCAGCCTGCGCGACGCGCTCCACACACGCCTTGTTGCGTCATTTTCCATTCGAGAACAACTCGATGATCAACAGGCGGGACAACCTCTGGCAATTGACGAAGAAACACGCCGCCAGTTGATCGAACTAGGTTATGTCGGCGGAAGCGACGTCCTCCCTGAAGGGACGCCTCTCGATCACTGGCCCGACCAGCCCTAAGACGCCGGTCAGCGTCTCCTCGCCCCGCCCATGTAGCCCATCTCTCGGAGGACGTTCAATTCCTCCTCGGGGACCTGCAATCTCGAAGACGAAGCCT
>JAZALG010000108.1:0-9192 GCA_036229545.1 Planctomycetota bacterium
GCTCTTGTCCATGCCACGGTCACAGAAAGGTCGGGAAACGTCCTCATCGGCCATCCAGTTACCTTCGGAGCACCGTTCCCTGCAGGCGAGGTAGAAAACGCCGGAGACCTTCGCCTTTGGGTCGAAGGTGATACCTACCGCTATACCGAGCCCAATAAAGGGCAATCTCTTCAAGTCCGCCCGCTCGTCCTTTGGCCTGACGGCACAATTCGATGGGCACTCCTCGATACACAACTTTCTTTTGGCAGCCGGGAGACTCTGCGCATTGCGGTTGGATTCGCCGACGACCTCCCTGCAATGGAGTACTCAAGTCTAGAAACCCATCACCCATCTCTTCCTGAGATCCTTTGGACGCCCGGTGAAGGCTCCACAGGAGATGCCGTCGCAGGCCTGCGCCCGGAACTCACAGACCGATTTGGACATCTCTATGTCGGACGGGTGAACGCGGACGACATCGAGATCCTTGAGGATGGGCCACTAAAGAGTTGCTATCGCGTTCCAGGGACGCACCTGCCCGCTGGCAACGAAGGCATATCCTCCGGGTTCTATCAGTTCACCGCCTACGTCCGCATCTTCTGGAATAGGAACCTCATGAACATCGAGTGGAGCCTCAGCAACGGCCCTTTGCTGGACCCACCCGGCCCCCTGGCATTCAAGGACTACTCCCTGCTCTGGGATATGCCAGAGCAGGTCCCGCCCACCATCGTCGAACTCCCAACGGGGCGTTACGAGGAGGAAACAACATTTGCACTCCATCAAGCAGGCGCCACGCCAAAGGACTACCACTACACCGTCAACGGCTCGACCCCCTCCCTCGCCGGAACTCTGACAAATGACCTTTGGTGCCGTACACAGGGGGGGAATGGCACCCGATGGATCCATCTGGAAAACTCCGCTGAAAACTTTCCATCGAGCATGGTCGCATCCCCAGGGTCTCCTCTTCGCATCGGACTCCTGCCTGCCGGAGAGGAGGAATTCTGGCTCGACGATGCGAGCCGAAAATCTTTCAGGCTCAACATCTCTCAGGCGAGAACCTACCGTGACATCAGCCAACCCATCGCAGCGTCTTTCCGAGCCCCCTTCGTTCATCTTGATCCTGATGACCTTGCAGCAAGCCTCGCCTGGGGAGACATCGGACTCTTTCATGCGCCGTCGCGAGCAGAAATACGCCGCACAGTCCCCCCTCCGAAGGCCACGATGGGTTGGGCAGATTGGGGAGAATTCTTCGCCACCAACACCCACTCCACCGGCTCCCCCCGAAATCGCCTCTCTGTCTTCCTCGAGGCGGTTCAATCGGGACAAGAAAATCTCTTCAACCTCGCCGTCGCTCGGGCCCGACACGCCATGGACCTGCGCCCCTATCACATTGACGGTTTCTCCGCCGACGAATACCCCCTCGCGAACTTGTCCGAGGGAACGCCCCACCCCAACGAACTCTCCAAGAACCCCCTCGGAAGGGGGAAGATGGGTGATCGATATCCTGAGTACAAGACAGGCATTCCAAAGGGAGGGCATGGCTACAACGGGTTCGATCGGGAGCACATGACGCTCGACGATGTGTATGAGTACTACCTCCTGTCGGGATCCTGGCTCGCCAAAGACGCCCTCAGGTCTGCAGGAGAAGCCATGTTGACATGGCAGGGCGTCGTGCATTCGTCCCGGGTCATCGGCTGGACCCTCAGAGCTCTCATTTCCTGCTACCGCGCCACAGGAGACGTCCGATATCTTCAAAAAGCGAGGGAGATTGTTCATCAAACCGACGAGGAACGGAGCAAGGGTCCTGTTTTCTATCTCAGGCGCATGCCGCCTGACCCACGTCATCTCCCCGACAACGACTATGAATCCCCGTGGATGGACGCCGTCGCGATCTATGGCATGGCGGCCTATTGGTCGGAAAGCCAGGACCCGATCGTCCCTCCCATGCTGACAGAACTATCCACCTTCATCCTCAGCGCCTACCACGGGGTAGAGGGCTTCGCCGGCGATGTCGCCGTTGATGACCCTTCGATCCAAAACCCCGATCGGATGCCCCTTGGCGTCTCTCAGTGGATCCCCGGGGCCCTTGCAACAGCCGCTTTCGTAACGGGAGACCACGCCCCAGTAGATGCCGTCCTGCCCTATTACGCTGCCCTTAGAATGCACCCGAAAAATCCGGTACGTTTCGGCTCGCCGACGTGGCACTGGTGGCAGCCCCTCCTCGTCTCCCTGGAACAGCGTCACGGACGGGCCGCCATCGACAGCCCCTCCCTTGTCATCAATCCGGGAAAGCGCCGATGACTCCCTCGGCCGAGAAAAGTCGGTGTCCAAGAATCGGGCAGGCTCTCCTCGGCCTGTTCCTCCTGGGGTTGTCTTGTTCGCGCCCCGTCTCTCCCAACCTTCTTCTCATCGTTGTCGACACTCTCCGAGCCGACCATTTGTCTGCCTACGGGTATCCCTGGGACACGAGCCCAAACTTAAAGCACCTCGCCAGCCAAGGCGTGCTCTTTGAAGATTGCACGGCTCAGTCAAGTTGGACCATCCCCTCGATGATTTCCCTGATGACCGGGGAAAATCTTTTTCACACCACATGGAAAATTCCAGAAACGATGCCTGTCTTCGCAGAAGCTTTCTCTGCAAAGAACTATCGAACGGGTGCCATCGTGGGGAACTCCGTTCTTGCTGCTGATGCGGGATTTGACCGCGGCTTTGAAACGTACTCCGTTCGCCAAAAAGGCGGCAAGATGTGGTCGGCGGAGGACATCGAATCTCAAACTTTGTCTTTCTTCGACTCGTCGGATTCTCGCCCTTGGATGCTCTGGGCCCACTTCATGGACACCCACTTCCCCTACGCGCCGCCGGGGGAATACCGCGAGTGGACCCGAGATGCCACGGCTCTTTTCGATACACAGCAGATGGGCCTCATCAACAGTGCGATCACCGCCCAACCCCAAGGGAAGCAGACTCTCCTGAGGCAGCAGGTCTCTTACCTTGAGCAGGACGTGGATCTATACGACGGTGAAATTCGGCGCGTGGACGCCGCCATCGGTCGCATCATGAAAGGCCTTGAGGCCCGGGGGCTTCTTGAGACGACCATCATTGCCGTGCTCGCAGATCACGGAGAGGGCTTGTATCAACGGACTCAGCACCCCGATCGGTTTGCGCAGATCGCCGACGCAAAGCAAAGCAAGGGCAGCCCTCTAATCCTCCCTGACTATCTCCAGCGAGAACATGGCTATTGGCTTTACGAGGAACTCATTCACACTCCCTTGATTATCTCCGGGCCGGGAGTCACGGCAGGAAAAAGAGTGGAAGCCCTCGTCTCCAATCTTGACGGGATTGCCACCCTCTCCAGTCTCTGCGGTATTTCTCCGTCAGGAGATCGTGGCCGGGACCTTTCTCCGTGGATTGCAGGGAGAGGCAAGGTCCCCGACGCTCCTTTTGTTTTCAGCGCATGTGGGGAGGCCTGGGCGGTCAAAGTCCCCCGCGGGGGGAAAGCCATCCTCCCAACGGACAAGGGTGGCCGTTGGGGCCAGGTCCCCCAGTACTACGACCTCAGGCAGGACCCAGGAGAGCACCAACCTCGTCATGATGATGGCCAGAACGGCCGTCTTTTTCAGAATTTGAAAGTTGCCGCCGAAGAGGATCCCTTCCTGTCGTGGAGCCAAGCGGCTGATCCGGACACACTCGAGAGGTTGAGAGAACTCGGCTATGTACGCTAGGTATGCTTCCATCGGGGGGAGAAGAGGCGGTGATCTTGTGACGCATCGCAGTCGGGGATACCCTTTGCGACCATGAAGAAGCTTCTGATCGGCTGCGGTGTTCTCATTGCCATCCTCCTCGGGGCGGTTGCCTTCCTGGCCTATCAGGTCGTTCCCGCCATACAAGAAACGGCACAACAATTTGAAGTTGCCGCCGAACACCTCAAAGAGCTCGATCAATCGCACCCCTTCTCCACCCCGCCCGAATCCGCCTTTAGTCCAGAACGGTTCATTTCTGCCCTTGAGTTGCAGGAAACTCTTTTTGGGGCTGTTCTCAGCCGAATTGGATCCCTCGGTCAAGATCGCGGTCTGGTGGAAACCGTTCTCGAAGGAAATGACCTCGTTCAGGATTCGTTATCTGACATTGTCGAAGGCCTCACGGCCCGTTCGATGGGCCCCACAGAATTTTCGTGGCACTCATCCATTTTTTGGGTTTCCCTTAAACGAATCGGCGCGGGGTTTGGCCCTGCCGCCCTTGAGCCCTACAGCAACTGCTATCAAGATCTCGATCAACAATATGAGGAACATCGGGCCGCAGACAGTCCGAGTTTCAATGACAGTTTGCCCGAAGTCGACAGTTCCATCAGTGATGCTGCCATCGCAATCATGGCAACGCGCCTCGACCTCCTCGACGCCATCACCATGGAACCAGAACTTGAAACGCAAGAACTCAGTTTCTTGTTCATGAACCTCGACGAGATCGTTGAGTCCGGTGAGATCAGTGCGGCGGAATCTCACCGATTCAATCAAGAACAGTGAGCACCACTTCTACGGATTCGGACCCAAGGTCCGAGAGGTTCGTCGTCCCCATCCGCGGAATGACCTGCGGAGGCTGTGCCTCGGCCATTGAAAAAAAGCTCCAGTCCCTCCCGGATGTTCAAACCGCGCAGGTGAGTTTCGCCACCCGCTCGGCCGTCCTCAAAGGAACGGCCCAAGAGGCTGTCATCCTTGAGGCCATCCAAGATCTCGGCTACGAGGGATTACCCTCCTCGATAGGTGAAACCTTCGAACAGACCTCGGCAGACCTTGCACAACGCCGCGCCTTCTTCGCCCTTGCTCTCGCGGCTCTTACCTTTGTCCTCGATCAACAACACCCCCTTCTCGCCGGCGTCGCCGCGACGATCACTCTGTTTTGGGTGGGACTTCCCATCCTCAGGTCTGCCTTGCGTCAGGCCCTCGCGGGTCATGCAGCGATGGATGCTCTCATTGCCCTGGGCAGTCTGTCCGCCTGGGGGATGGGACTGTATCGATTAGTGGAATTACGTCCCGTGACCGACGTCGTGAATCCAACCTTTGGAACGCCGGCCATGATCGTGGCCTTTGTTCTTTTTGGCCGCAGCCTTGAAGAAAAATCGCGAAAGAAAGCGGCCACAGCACTCCGACAACTCATCCAATCAAAATCCACGGTGGCCCAAGTTCTCCGAGAGGAAGTCCCAACACAAGTCCTCGCAGAAGAAGTCGAGGAGGGAGATCTTTGCCTCGTCGGAGCCGGTGAGGCCTGCCCATCAGATGGTGTCGTCGTAGAGGGGTCTTCGAGTTTCGACGAGTCTCTTCTTACAGGAGAGCACCTCCCCGTCTACAAACAGGAGGGGAGTGAGGTCGTCGGCGGTACAGTCAACGCAGGCGGAACGATGGTGACGATCAGGGCAACCGCCGTCGGGGGAGAGTCCGTCCTCGCCTCAATGGTTCGGATGGTCACCCAGGCCCAATCGAGCAAGCCCCCGATTCAACGTCTTGCCGATCGCGTCTCGTCTGTCTTCGTCCCCCTTGTCCTGGCTATTGCGGCCCTCACCTGGGCGTTGAACGGGGGATTCCTGCCGGCGATCGCCGTCCTCGTCATCGCATGCCCCTGCGCCCTCGGTCTCGCCACTCCGACAGCAATTCAGGTGGCAACGGGACGTGCCGCGGAACTCGGAATCCTTGTGCGAGATGCCACATCCCTTGAAGCCGCCGGCACCGTCAACACCATGGTCGTCGACAAAACAGGCACCCTCACCCAGGGGGAACCGGTCGTTCAAGAAGTCGCCCCAGTCGGGTCCGCCACAGAAGACCGCCTGAACACCGCTCTCGCCGCTGCTGGCGCCTTAGAGTCTGTTTCTGGACACCCTCTGGCCGTTGCGATTCAAAATGAATTGGACCGTCGTGGACTTGAGCCTCCCTCACTTGATTTAGGGAGCCTCACCATCGAAAGCGGGGGCGTCTGCGGGACCCTTGCAGATGGAACTTCCGTCGCCATCGGCTCGCCGGGAGCCCTCCTCCAATGGGATATTGACCCCACGCCTGCAGACTCCATCACGCAGCACTTCATGGGCCGGGGATGGACTCTCGTTCTCATCGCTCTCGATAGCAAAGTCTGCTGCGCCCTTGGAATTGCCGATCAAATTCGACCCACCACAACTCGCGCTGTCCGTGTACTCCATCAGTTAAACGTCCAGCCGGTCATGTGCACCGGTGACCACCTCGCCGCCGCACAAGCAATCGCTTCTGTGACAGGCATCAAGGAAATCCATGCCGACACCACCCCTCAAGAGAAAGAAAGCCACGTCACACGACTCATGAAGGAAGGACGCAGGGTTGCCATGGTCGGTGACGGCTCCAATGATGCTGCGGCGCTTGCAAAAGCCCACGTGGGCATGAGTGTTGGCTCGGCGACAGAACTCGCCAAAACCGCATCACCCATTGTCCTGATCCAAGGACATCTAGCCCGCTGCGTGTCTGCCCTCGAACTCGCTCGAGCGACGAGAAACATCATCCTTCAAAACCTCGGGCTGGCATTCGCTTACAACCTCGCGGCCCTCCCCATGGCTGCCATGGGGATGATTGACCCGCCTTTTGCGGCAGCCGCTATGGCGACATCATCCCTCCTCGTTACAGTAAATGCCCTGCGGCTCCGTCGGTTCACACCCTCTATGGAGTGGGCCTTCGGCGAGGAAAGTTAACGCGACAGATTGCTCCGATGAACTCACGAGAGACACCCACTGATTGGGCCCAGCGCTATGCGGAGGGAGACACACCTTGGGACAGAGGCGTGCCCCACCCGGAACTCGCTGCCCGACTAGCACGCGGAGAACTAACCCCGCCGGCCGGCACGGCACGAGCCCTGATCCCCGGGTGCGGCCCCGGTCACGACGCCTTGGCCCTGGCGAGGGCAGGCTGGGATGTCACCGCGGCAGACCAAGTTCCTGCTCTGGCTGGTTCTGTCGGCAAAGCACTGGAGCCTTTGGGGGGACGTTTCCATTTGGGAGATGCCCTCGAATGGTCGCCCGAAGAAGGAGAGGGCGCGCTCCAGTTGCTCTTTGATCACACTTTCTTATGCGCCATCGACCCTCGTGACCGCCCCCGCTTCGGATCCTTAGCTTCGCGCGCACTCGAAGTGGGTGGCAGTCTGGTGTGCCTGCTCTTTCCAGTGGGCAAACCGATCAAGGAGGGCGGACCTCCCTTTGCCCTCGATCTGGACACCCTGGCCGGACTACTTGGAACGAACTTCGTTCTCAAACAACACGAACCTGTCGCTCACCCCGTGGCCGACCGTGACTATGAGGAATTCTGGGGGCGGTTTGAGCGGCGCGCCTAGAACAAGAAACGCAAAAGGGCCCCCGGGAAACCCGGGGGCCCTCCTTCACTCCCCTACTTAGACGTCGAAGTAGGTTTCAAACTCAAAGGGATGAGGCCGCGTCTTGAGTTCAAGCACCTCGTTCACCCGTTTGTACTCGATAAACGCATCAATCATTTCCTTGCTGAACACCTCCCCCTTCAGCAGAAACTCATGATCGTTCTCCAGTGCATCGAGCGCCTCCTCAAGGGAGGTGGGAGCATCCGGAACAGACTCCTGCTCTTCTGGCGGAAGGTCATAGATGTTCTTATCCATGGGCTCCCCAGGCTCGATCCGATTCTGAATGCCGTCCATGCAGGCCATGGCGATGGCCGAGAAAGCCATATAGCCGTTCGCCGTGGCATCGGGGCAACGGAACTCAAACCGTTTGGCGACGGGTGCACTGCTGTACATGGGAATCCGCACGGCAGCACTTCGATTTCGACTGCTATAAGCCAATTTAATGGGAGCCTCGAAATGAGGCACCAGCCGCTTGTAACTGTTTGTCGTCGGATTTGTGAGGGCGATCACCGCATGGGCATGCCGAAGCAAGCCACCGATGGCCCACCTGCCCTCATCGCTCAGCCCTGCATAGCCATCGCCGGCAAAAATGTTCTCCCCGCCCTTAAAGAGCGAAAAGTGACAGTGCATGCCCGAGCCATTGTCGCCGTAGAGAGGCTTGGGCATGAACGTTGCCGTCTTGCCAGCTTGGACCGCGCAGTTGCGAACGATGTACTTGAACCAGAACAACTTGTCGGCCATGTGCACTAATGAGTCGAAACGCATGTCAATTTCTGCCTGACCGGCCGTCGCCACTTCATGGTGCTGGCATTCCATCTCAATGCCGATTTTCTCCATCGTCAGGAGCATTTCGCTCCGTAAATCCTGGAACTGGTCGGTCGGCGGTGCTGGGAAATACCCCCCCTTGCTCGCAGGACGATATCCCGTGCTCCCCTCCGCCCCGCTGTTCCAGGTCCCCTCTCCTGATTCCAGAGCGTAAAAACTCTGCCAGGGATCGCTGGAAAACTGCACAGAATCAAAGATGAAAAACTCGGCTTCCGGGCCCAGGTTGGCAGTATCGGCGATCCCCGTGGATTGGATGTACTGCTCCACGCGACGAGCAACACCTCGCGGATCGCGGGGATACTCCTCCTTCGTAATGGGATCCATGATGTTGCCGATCAACACCAAGGTCGGGTCGGCAAAGAACGGGTCGACCACAGCGGTATCCGCGTCCGGCACAACGATCATGTCGCTCTCGTCGATTGTCTTCCAACCGCGAATCGAGGACCCGTCAAAACCGAGACCTTCAGTAAACACGTCCTCGTCAATGAGACCGCTCGGCACCGTGAAGTGATGCCATGTTCCAAACATGTCACAGAAACGAATATCAACAAGCCTGATGGACTCTGCGTTGATCTTGTCCAGTACGTCTTGGGGTGTCATCCCTGAGTGAATGGGCACGTCGCCTCCCCTGCTCTCTGTGTTTGTGTCGATGCCAGCTGGATTGTCATAGGTGGTTGTCATATGGCTTCGGGTCCCGTTTCTCCAGTTCGAATGCGGACAACATCATGAAGGTCAAAGGTGAAAATGCGTCCGCGGTCGCCACCACCCTGCTCAATCGCCTCAATCGCTCCTTCAACGAACTCTTCGTTAACACCTACCTCGATCCGCACCATCGGATCCGAAGACACGTCTGAAGTCGCCACATCAGCCAAATCGCTGACCCCATGCACTTCGCTGACTGTCATGCGAAAAATTTCTGCTTCAGCCAGTCGGGCGGCAACCGCTTGTAGTCTCTCGGGTGCCAAAACCGCCTGAATCATTCGCATAAAACCATCGCCGTGCACAACGGGCACCAAA
>JAZALG010000109.1:0-7507 GCA_036229545.1 Planctomycetota bacterium
GATCCGATTGGCGATCTCTCTGATCTCGCAGAAGAACGAGGCCTGCATCTCCATGTGGATGCGGCTTTCGGGGGATTTGTCCTGCCCTTCCTGTCTGGACCGGTGCCTCCCTTTGACTTTCAGTTGCCGGGGGTCTCGTCCATTACCGTTGACCCGCACAAGATGGGTTTGTCGGTCCAGCCAGCAGGAGGTCTCCTTTTCCGAGACGCCGCGCTGGCGGTTCCGGTGCAGGTCGATGTTCCTTATCTCGCTGGGGGAGCGACGTCCCACGCCACGATTACAGGAACCCGGACGGGGGCGGCTGTTCTCGCGACCTGGGCCTTGATGCGACATCTAGGTCGGTCGGGTTACCGGGAAGTGGTGGAACGATGCATGGACCTCACTGCCGATCTTGTTGCGGCCGTGGAACAGGTGGAGGGCGTGGAGGTCGTGATGTCTCCGACGATGAATATCGTCGGGATTCGTCCCACCGAAGGAGGGGTGGAGGGGCTTTCGGCCTCTCTTCGGTCTTCGGGCTGGGCTATAGGACAGTTTGCGACCCATGTGCGCGTCGTGTTGCTTCCCCACGTGAAAGGGGGGCACCTTGAGCGTTTTGTGGCTGATTTGAAGGCAGGGGTTGCTGTGGCGGTATCCTGAGGGGCGTCTGGTTCCATCCAGTTGCGTCCGGCTGTTCCGTCTCGACAATGATCTGCAGCCCACCGGAGTCCCCATGACGGCCACCCGTCCTATTACGAAGGTCCTCGTTGCCAACCGCGGGGAGATTGCCCTGCGGGTCATGCGCACCTGCCGTGAGATGGGCATTCACACGGTGGCTGTCTATTCAGACGCGGACCGAGAAGCGCTTCATGTCCGAGCGGCTTATCAGGCGGTGCGTCTCGGTCCGGCGCCTGTTGGTGAGAGTTACCTGAGGGGTGAGGTGATCATTGAGGCGGCTCTCCATACGGGAGCCGAGGCGATTCACCCCGGATTTGGATTCCTCTCGGAGAACGCGGATTTTGTTCGTCAAGTGGAGGCCGCAGGACTCATCTTTATCGGCCCCTCCGCCGATGCGATCGAAGCGATGGGAGACAAGATCGCCGCACGTCGTCGCATGATCGACGCAGGGGTGCCCGTGGTCCCTGGCACAGCTGATCCCGTCGATGATCATGAGACGCTCATGGCAGAAGCGGAGAAGATCGGCTTTCCTGTCATGGTGAAAGCCGCTGCAGGGGGTGGCGGCAAGGGAATTCGAATCGTGGAAGATGCAAGTGCTCTTCTTGCCGCCGCAGATCGGGCAAGGAGCGAGGCCCAATCTTCCTTTGGCAGCGGCGCGGTGTACCTTGAGAAGTATCTCGACCATCCCCGCCACATTGAGATTCAGATTTTTGGCGATTCCCAAGGCAATGTTGTTCATTTAGCGGACCGGGAATGTTCCCTCCAACGGCGACATCAGAAGGTGGTCGAAGAACGTCCCTCTCCTCTTCTCGATGAGGATCTGCGAGAAGCCATGGGTCAGGCCGCCGTCCAGGCAGCTCAGTCGATCGGTTACACCAACGCGGGGACCCTCGAGTTTCTCGTGGATAGCCAAAAGAACTTCTACATGCTGGAGATGAATACCCGGCTCCAGGTCGAACACCCTGTGACGGAAGCGACCTGCGGCATTGACCTTGTCCGCTGGCAGATCCTCGTGGCCATGGGTGAGGCCCTCCCCCTGACCCAAGAAGAAATCCGTCATGAAGGCCATGCCATCGAGGCTCGTCTGTACGCCGAAGATGCCGACCATGGATTTCTTCCGGCCACAGGCCTTGTCGAACGCCTCGATCTTCCCGGAGGCCCGGGGGTGCGTGTGGATACGGGCCTCTTCGAGGGGATGGAGGTGACGCCCCACTACGATCCCATGCTCGCCAAGATCATTGTTTTTGGGCGGGATCGAGAAGAGGCCACCGCCCGGATGGCACGGGCTCTCTCGGAACTCACGATCACAGGGGTCACGACGAACCTCCCCTTCTTGCGTCGGATCATCGACAGTGACCGATTTGCTGCAGGTGACTACGACACTTTCACGATTGAGAGTCACCCAGAAGATTTTTCGGCGCGGCTTTCTGACGACCGCATCCAACATGTTTCGGCTCTTGCGGCGGTCCTTGCCCATGTTCTCCGGCGTCGACGTGGATTTCCTGATCGCCAAGGTAGCGGAGGGTTTTCCGGGCGTCGATCAGCCTGGGTGGATGATTTCTCTCCAGGGGAGGAGTCGTCATGAAATACCACGTACTCCTCGATGGACATCACGCGGAGGTGGAGATCGAACGGGATGGAAGCGGATTCTCTGTTGGCCTCGGGGACCAAATCTGGCATGTCGACGTCGGGGTGCTCAGAGACGGCCATGCCTACTCCCTTCTCATCGATGATCGATCGGTGGACGTGGGAGTCGAGGAAGAGGGGGACGGACTCGATCTCCTCATTGCCGGGCGTCGTTACAGCACCGAGGTTCTCGGTGAACGGGAATGGCTCGCTCGTTCGATTAAGGGCGAAACGGAGGATGGAGAGAAAACGGTGGTCGCTGCGATGAGCGGGATCTTGCGCGGGGTCCACGTGAAGGAGGGCCAGGCCATCGAGAAGGGACAGCCCCTGTTTATCCTCGAAGCCATGAAGATGGAGAATGAGGTCCTCGCCGAGGTGTCGGGAACGGTGCGACGGGTGGCCTTTGAAGAGGGCCAGACTGTCAATCTTGGTGATGTTGTCGTGGAGATCGACTGATCGAAGATCGAAGGTGGATCCGAGCCTGTTTCGGATGGGTGGCGTTGTGGGCGGCCTGCCTGATTCCCCATCTGATCCGAGCCGGGGGCAAGGAACTCGCCGCTGATGACGGCTTCTATGCCCATGCGGCTCTCATGCTCAGTCGTGGGTTTGAGCCCTATCACCATTTCACCCAGGTGGCCTTTCCTCTGGCCGAGGGCTTTTTAGCCCTGATCCTGAACCTCTTCGGCAGAAGCGTCGCTGTGGTCGAGACGACGAACACGGTCATGGTCTTGGGCGTCGCGACGGCCCTTGCGGTTGCAGGGCGGCGTTTGGTTTCCCTTCGAGTGGGGGTCTTGGCGGCCCTGCTCTGGTCATGGGCTTTGTGGGTGGTGCACTTCAATGTGTTCGAGCGAGAAACCTGGGCGGCTCTCGGTACAGCCCTGGCCCTGGTGGCCTATTTCCGCCCAGGGGACTGGACCACAAGGCGTGTGACGGCCGTGGCTGCAGGATTAGCCCTGGCCTTCCTCGTCAAGATCACAGCGCTCATGCCTGCCATAGGTCTGTGTCTCCATCTTGCCCTGACGGGACGAAGATCGGTCGCCATGCGCTTAGGGGTCACCTACCTCGGCCTTGTCTCTCTCGCCACTCTTGCCTGCTGGTTGGCCTGGGGGCAACCCTTCCTGGAACAGGTGTTTGTCTTTGGGTTTTTCCGAGGGAGGATTCTCGAACCGGGAGCAGCTCTGGGGATGGTTCTGTCTTATGCCGACCACACGACCCTCCTGGGGTTAACCGGAGCGCTTCTCTGGGCTCTTCCTCGCTGGAGATCAGGGGCGGGGGCCCTGCTCTTCATTCTGGCCATGGATCTGGTCTATGGGGCGGGGCTGAGCACGACCTTCTGGAACCACAACATGATCAATCTAGCGGTGACCGCATCGTTGCTCGGCGCGGGCTTGGTCGATCAACTCTGGCGTTGGAGAAAGGATGAGGCTTCTGGCCTGGCTCCCGAAAGGCATGTGTTGGCAAGCGCCGTGATTTTGGGGGGATTGGCTTGGGGAGCCGGAGTGGGTTCTGAGTCATGGATGCCTGGCGAATACGGGGAAAAGGGCCCAGGGTTTGGTGGGCGCTCTCGAGAGGGGCTCATGCGCCGGGCTATGTTCCTGCAGTCCCAAACTGGCCCCGATGACCTTGTGGTGTGTGATCGTCCTCTCGTGGCTTTTGAGGCGGATCGGGTGAAGTGGGTCCGATATTACGATCTCCAGCCCATCTCCATGGGGCTGGAACAGTCCCTGGCAGGAGAAGGGCTCCTCGCGACGTTCAGCAAGCGGGAGGAGGCTCTCTTGTTGGGTGCGAGTGCTCCGGCACTTCCCCCGGCTCTTTCGCGAAAGGTGGATGCCTGGGGAGAGGCCTTCTATTGGAAGCGCCTCTTTGCCAACACCTTCACCTACGTGCGCCCTCTTCTCCTTGAGGGGATCGAAAAGAGAGAAATTGCACTGCTGCTTGAGCCCCTTCCGATGGGAATTCTCTCTGAATCCGATCTCCGAGCTGCCAACTACGAAAAAGTGGAGCAGTGGGGGCTTATAGGCTGGCGCCCTCGACAGGGTGCGGTGCCCGGGGTAGTGCACCGGATCTACGGCGAACACACCTCGCCCTAGGGGTGGGCCTTTAAGACCGTTCCGAGGTGCTGAAGGAGGAGGACATCGCTGGCCAGCAGTGTCTCGGCGGCTCCCTCTCCGTCGTCCATCGTGGCTCGGTCAAGTGCGGCTTCGAGAGCAGCGTAGGTCTTGGAGAGTTGAGGGAAGGCCTCGGAGGCTTCGCTGGCTTTGATCATGGCGCCGAGGATGTCTCCGGCCACGATTTGCGCCTCAATGCACAAGTCGTAATAGGGAGGATAAGTCCCTCCTGAGAGGAAAAGAGCCTCTTCCATGTTGGAGACCGCTTTGGCGGGCTGGAAGAAGGGGCCGTTTTCTTTGAGAAACAACTCTGCTTGACGATGGAGAAGGCTGGTTCTATCGATGGCCCCTTCTTCGAGGGTGGATTCGAAAAGACTCAGCTGGGCGGCGGCTTCAACATCTCTGTCGAGTCCCATAAGGGCCCTGGCTCGATTGACGGGTAGGAATGGATCGACCATGAGATCGGGGTTCATGCGTTCGACTTCTTCTTGGAGGATGAAACTTCCCAAGGCCTCCTCGAATCGGCCTGCTTTCATTTGAAGGATGGCAAGGCCCCGAATGAGTTGAGCATTTTCTGTGAGCCCGGGAAGGGCGAGGCCTTGATTGAAGACGTCGATGGCTCGATCGAGGTAACCCTGCTTCTCGAGTGCGAGGGCTCTTTCCCAGATGAGGTCGGCGGGTTCGACACCCATTTCTCGTAGGCGCTCATAGGTGGTTTCCATTTCGTCCACCATGGCCAGATTGGCGTAGGTACTAGCTAGCATGCGGAGGCAGTTCTCGTCGGGCTTGATGCTTTCGAGCAATCGCAGGGTGGTGAGCGCTTCCTCGGGCTGCCCCATGGCAAGTTGGGTGGTGCCCTTGAAAAGAAGGGCGGCCGGATGGTTTTCATAGCGATCGAGGGATTTGTCGAGCTCGATCAGGGCCTCAGGATACCGGCCGCTCTCCATGAGCCAGCGTCCGCGATGGATGTAAGGGGAGGCCATATCGGGCTTAAGTCGTCGTACCTCTTCAAACATTTGTAGGGCTTCAAGTTTCCCGTTGGCATCGCCGGCCATCATGGCTTCTTCGTATTGCACTTCGGCTCGGGCGGAGATGGCGAAGGGTTTGCCCGCCTCGGTGTTCTCGAGGCGGTCGAGAGCCTCTTCGTAGGCCTCTGGATCCGGCGTGGCCATGGCGGCTTGAATCATGAGGTACAGGAGGTTTGTTCTGTCTGGGGCCTTCTCCAAGGCGCCTCGGATCACAGGGATCGCCTCGGCGGGGCGGCCAGAATTCATCAGGAGTCGTGCCAGAGTCGACTGGCTTGACCAGTCGCCTCTGGCCAAGGATGCGGCGCTGCGCATGTCGGCTTCAGCCCCTTCGGGGTCCCCGTTTCCTAGTTTTGCAACGCCCCGCTTGTGGTAGACGAGTCGCCTCACCTCATTCACTTTCTCCTTTTCTGGTCCGCCGACGGTGGCCAGAACTCGGTTATAGGTCTCGATCCCCTGGTCGTACCGCTTGTCTCGGGTGTAGACGTCTCCGAGTCCAATCGCGGCTTGGATGAACTGTGGGCGGATTTCGAGAGCCGATGTGTAGTGTTGCTCTGCCTTGGAGTAGAGCTGCTCGTTGCCGTAAAGAGACCCGAGTTGATAGTGCACTCGTGCGCTTTGCGGGACCACCTCGTGAGCAGATTCAAAGAGTTGAAGGGTGGATTGGAAGTTTCTGGTGTGATCCATGGCCTGCATGCCGAGAGGAATGGTAATGCCGAGAAGCAGGGCGGCGCCGAGAGGGTTATTTCCTCCGGTTCGAGTGGCGAGGAGAAACTCGAAAAGGGCCGCGACAGCGAGGCAGGCACCGATGGTAGGAACGTAGGTCAGACGTTCTCCAAAAATGGTGCCGATCGGAACCAGGATGTTCGCGGTGAATGCCGAACATCCGACGAAAAAGAGAATTCCCCAGCAAAGGAAGGGCTGTCGCCCCATGCGCAAAAGCCCAAAGAGTGCGAGGGCCGCGATGAGAACGAGGCCCGCCAGAGGAGCGGGCTGGAACAGGGACTGGGCCATGGGAATGGCATCGAAGCTATAGTCGATGGACAGAACTTCCGGCCAAAGAAAGAGCCAGACTTGCATGGCGAGAAGGCCCATCCCGTTGATGAATCGAATGTCGAAGGGCTCTTGGATCAGAGGGTTGTCGATGTAGTCGATCGCCGTGGTGTCGGGTGTGAGATAGCCCACGGCCATGAAGCGGAGGCCCAGTTGGATGACGACGATGGCCGTCATGCTTCCATAGAGGATGAACCGCGTTGATCCTTCTAGGCCTCGCCCCTTCGCGTTCCACATCAGGTCCGTCAGGATGCACACAGGCAGGAGCAAAACCGCCTGCTCTTTGGCAGTCATGCCGATGAACATGACAGCCAGCAGTCCCAAGAAGGGGCGGGTGGCGAGGCCCCCTGGTTTTTCAGTCGCGGAGAGGAAGAGGGAAAGACCTCCCAGGATTGTCGCGGCGGCGAGGAGGTCGCTCAGCCCGGCGACGTAGGCGACCGCTTCGGTGTGGAGGGGGTGGACGGCGAAGAGAAGAGCCGTCACAAAGGCCATGCGTCCAGAGCCCGTGAGTCTTCGAATGACGTGGTGGAGAAGGAGAACGACAGCGAGATGGACGAGAAGGTTGAGGGCGTGGTAAGGCCAGGCGGATCCCCCGGGGACGAGAAACTCGTTGCCACCCGTAGCCCAGTACACCACGCCCCACAGAAAGACCGTGAGTGGCCGGTAGAGAGCCTGACCGCGGGTACGGAGGACTTCAGCGCGCTCGGGATTGACTCCTTCCCAATACTCTTGTCCGAAGAGATCAAAAGCCGCTGTCAGGTCGTCTGCAATAGGCCACATGCTGGCGTTGTTGCTGATCAGGAAGACATCGTCATAGACCAAGGAGTAGTCGAGGCTTTCGGAAAAAACACCGAGAGAGACGATCGCGAGAATGAGGCGAATCCCCCATTGACGCGGGGGCGAAGATGGCGTTCTTGGGATCGAGCCGTCGTCGTCGTTGCGTTCGTTCATGGTCGAATGATCTTACGGGAGATACGGTCCAGAGCAGAGTCTATGACGGAGATGCTGTTCTCATTTGCCAGTACGCGACAACTTTCGAGA
>JAZALG010000110.1:0-27638 GCA_036229545.1 Planctomycetota bacterium
AACAACCTCCCGGGTACTCCCCGGCCAGGTCGTCGATTCAAGGACGACCAACTGGCCGGGTCGCAGGATCTGAGCCACACGTTGCGTTACTTCACAAACGTCGGAGAGGTCCGGCTCCTGGTTGTCATCGAGAGGCGTGGGGACGCAAAGGAGGATCGCATCGGCTTCTGCAAGCCGAGCCGGGTCATCTGTCGCGCCGAACCGACCTGAATCAACGAGTTTTCGTGCGAAGTCCTCTTCGAGATATCGACGGTGCACTTTCCCGCCGTTGAGACCACGCACAATCTCTTTGTCGACGTCATACCCCAGAACGTGAAATCCTCCGTGAACCATGGCGGCCGCCATCGGAAGCCCCACGGTCCCCAGTCCGGCAACAGCCACGACCGCCGATTGGTCTTTCAACTTGCGCGCAAGGTCTGTCATGGGTCCCAGCCTACTCTCACTGACGAGTTGCTCCGTTGGGAAGGTCCTCTCCCTGGGCCCCTCCCACAAAAAGACGGCCGTGTTCTGCGGCTTTCACCCACCGCCCGGACAGGAACAACGCGGCGACACCGACCGCTTTGATCAGACAGCTGCCAAGAATCGCGTACCACACGCCCCGCAGGCCCCAGCCCTGAACGCTCGCGAGATACCAGGCAACAGGCCACCGGAGAAGGTTTCCCGGTATCGTGATCGCGGCGGTACGAGCCGAACTCCCGGCCCCCGCCATTGCATCGGCGTAGATCATTTCCACGGCCTGAGGAACCTGACAGAAAGCCATGGTCGCGATATAGGTCCCGGCGATGGCAAGAATTGCTTCCTCTCCTGTGTACAGCCCCGCCAGTTGCCGAGGATAGAGATACATGAGAGTCCCCGTCGCAAGCATCACGATGGATCCCAGTCCCACTCCTACGTGACCGGCTCGCCGAGCACGGTCCATCAGCCCTGCTCCCACGGCATGGGCCGCCACCGTCGATGTCCCCACACCGATTCCGAGCACCAGCATGAACGAGATCGACTCCACGCCACGGAACCCGATGCCGTAGGCCCCGTAGGCATCCTGCCCCCCCACCCCTCCCATGACCTCCATCACCTTCATGGAGACGAGAGCAAAGAGGAGGGTCGATGTTCCAGCCGGGATCCCCACTCGCAGAATTTCTCGCACCGCGCGGACATCGATGCCGTAGTTCGCAGGGTCCAAAAGACCCCTGTCCCCGTATCGCCTCGCCATGATGAGAAAGCCGATCGTCGAAGACGCGAACCGGGAGCAGCCCGTGGCAACCGCCGCGCCCACCACCCCATAACCTCCGAAGCCCACCTCTCCGATGAAAGGCAAGACCACGAGATGGGGAAGGACCAGAGCCCAGTTGAGCAGTGTGTTGAGGGACACGGCCATGATCTGAAGACGCATAGGCGTCTTCGTGTCCCCGAGACCCTGGAAGGCAAACTCCAAGATCGGTCCCGCGAAGAGGAAAGGCATAAACAGGAAGATCACCTGCAGATAGGCTGTGGCTCTGTCCACAGTTGCCCCCTCCCCGCCCATAAAGGCCAGGATCTGAGGGAGGAATATCCACTCCAGAACAACCAGAGGAACCACGACGCGCAAGGCAAGGCTCAAACCCTGAGCCAGGGCCTTAAAAGCGCCCTCGGGATTGTCAGCACCCAGGCGACGGGCGAGGAGACTCTGCGTTCCCCGGGCGAGGGTCAGGATAAAGCCAAAATTGGCGATCGACACCATCATGAACAGTCCCAGCCCGTTCATGGAATCCCGACCTACCTGCCCGAGAAAATAGGCGTCGTTGACGTGGTAGGCGTTCTGAAGGAGGAAGGAAAGACAGGCCGGCAGAGACAGACTCGCAATGGCCCATGCAATCGGTTCTTTGGTCGTGTTCCTCAACGAGAGGCTCTCCGTGCGAAAGATTGACTAGGGGGGAACCGAAAAAACAGGTGAATCAGGGGGGCTGGAAGGAACACTGGGCGAACCTCTCTTAATGCGTGGGATTGTAGACCGCGGGTTCCCGGTGAAGAATGGCCTGATGGCTGCACGAATCGCAATCGCCGGAGGAGGCCCCTCAGGACTCATGATGGGGCGGCTGTTGGCCGAGGACGGTCATCATGTGGATCTATTCGAAGCGCAGAAGAAAATTGGTGGGCTCTGCCGCAGCCGAAAGGTGGAGGGTTATACCTACGATTTGGCCGGCGGCCACATCATGTACACCAAAGACGAAAGAGTGGCGGCCCTTTGGGAGAAACTTTTTGCCGACGAGCCTCTGGAAGTGCACGACCGCCAGACGGCCATTCTCCACGACAAAGACCACTTCGTTTCCTATCCCTTCGAGAATGCCCTGGGGGAGTTGCCCCTCGAAGAAAATCTCGAATGCACTGAGAGCACCATTGAAGCTTGGCTCGAACGACAGCGAGGCGCTCCGCAACCGGACAACTTCCTCGACTGGATGCGTTGGAAGATGGGCTCCGGGGTCTGTCGTCTCTTCATGGAGCCCTATAACCGAAAAGTTTGGAAGGCTGATCTTGCCGAGATGGGGACGAGTTGGATCGCGGACCGAATCCCCGAAGCTCCGATCGAGGACATTCTCCGAGCAAGTTTGGGCGAAACGACCGAAGGCTATACCCACCAATCCGTCTTTCGCTATCCGGCACAAGGCGGCTTCGGTTCGATCCACGAAAAGATTTCTAACTCCATCTCAGATCGCATCCACACCGATCACCGCGTCCAACAGATCGAGCAAGCCAATGGCGGAGAGGGGTGGGTTGTCGATGGAGAGTCATACGACATCGTCATCTCGACGCTGCCTCTCCATCATCTCCCCGCCATCCTCCAGGGCATGGAAAAAGCGCCGGCCGAGGCGGCAGGAAGTCTGCAGCACCGGGGGCTGGCCACCATGCTCTTCGGCATCGAGGAAGACTGGGTTCAACCCTACAGTTGGCTGTACCTACCTCGCCCTGAACAGGGCCCGGCAAACCGGGTCACCTACCTCTCAAACTACGCCCACTCCAACGCCCCTGAAGGTAAGGGATCCATCCTGGCAGAGATCACCTACGCGGACGAGATCCCCGACATCACAGAAAACGGAAGGCGAGAGGTCGCTCGCGCCCTCCAAAACGCCGGGCTCCTCGACGCGGATCGATTAACGATCACAGACGCCTACACCACCCCTCTGGCCTACATTCTCTACGACCAGGGCTTCGAGCAGCGTCGCCAAACAGTTCTCGATTACCTTGACGGTCTCACAGATTTTTATGCCCTCGGTCGATTCGGACGTTATGAATATCACAACAGCGACCAATGCTTGAGCCAGGCCATGGATCTCTACGAGCACCTCAAGGCGAAGTTGGACAACACGGGAGAAACCCTGCCGTGACGGTCAAACCCGTCGACGCAAAACTCGCCGTCGTGATCCCGACTCTGAACGGGGGGAAACGCTTCGAACTCGTCCTCGATCAGTGGCTCAAGCAGGAAGACGTCGGGCCGATCGACATCTGCTGTCCTGACTCGGGATCGCAGGACGGAACCATTGACCTCCTGCGCCAATCAGGAGTACGCACCCTTCCTATCGCGCCGAAGCAATTTAACCACGGAGAAACGCGAAACAGGGCCGTCGCCACCACAAAGGCCGAGTTCATCATTTTGTCCGTGCAAGACGCCCTGCCCCTTTCAGCCCACCTCGCACGGACGTTGATCGAGCCCCTGAAAAAGGATTCTGCTCTCTCCGCAACCTACGGCCGCCAAGTTCCCCTGCCAGACTGCCACCCCCTCCTCGTCGAGCGCATCGGTTCCTGGGCCGGTGACGAAGCCTCCCGTGTCCAAGAAATCAAAAAGGGGCAATGGGAAAAACTCTCTCCCGCCGAGCGCCACAAAACCATCCGCTACGACCATGTCATCGCAGCGATACGGCGGTCCGCATGGGAAGCCCAGCGCTTCGAGTCCGTTCCCTTTGGAGAAGACGTGGCTTGGGCAAAGCGCATTATCTGCAACGGAGGAAAAATTGCTTTCGTACCGGGAGCCGCCGTCGAACACAGTCACAATCGTTCGGCCTGGGATGAGGCCCGGAGAATCTACTGCGACCACGCCCACCTCCATCAACTGATCGGTCTGGTGACCATTCCCCGGCGCAAGAATCTCCGCGCGAACATCCGTCATGCCCGGACTCACTACCAAGAACTGATCGAGGCCTCCAAAAATACCGATGCCGTAACAAAGAAACGGTGGTCCGAATGGGCTGATGCCCTCGCTCGATACGAAAACTGGGCCCAGTTTCTTGGAGCCCATTACAGCCATCGCTGGTGGTTCAGCCCTGTAGACCGTTGGCTTCGCCATGGCATCTAGAAAGGCTCTTCCCTTCCATCTTGTCCATCCGCCCCCCCCAACCGACGATAGGAGAGTCATGTTTTCTCTACGCCACCTCCTTACCGGCCTCGTCAGTTCTTTAGCCCTCGCCCTGGCCGTCACGCCAGGGTGTGGTGATCGTCCTGAGCCACTGTCCAATGAGCCCCGAGCCATCGTCCTCATCAGCCTGGACACCCTCCGCCCAGACCGGCTGGGCCTGTACGGCAATACAGGAGGAAGTTCCGAGGACGCAGAGGGGTGGAACACCCATCAAGAGGTCTCGCCCGTCTTGGACCGTCTCGGTGCTGAAGAAGCCGTCGTCTTCGAACAGGCTCTCTCTCCTGCCCCCTGGACCCTCCCTGCTCACATGTCCATGTTGACGGGACTCGATCCCATCTCTCACGGAGTCCGCCATGAGGGCTTCGGTTTATCGAAGAACGTCCGCCCCCTTGCCCTACTCCTTCAAGAGCAAGGTTTTGCGACCGGGGGATTCACCGACGGAGGATTCGTCAGCGGCCACTTCGGCTTTGACCGAGGATTTGATGTCTACGAGGACACACGAAATCCAGCCGGACAGGGTCCCAATGGATTCACTCGCCTCCTACCCGACGCTCTGGAATGGATGGAAGACCACCAGCAGGAAGATTATTTCGTCTTCCTCCACACCTTCGATATACATGCCCCCTACAGTGAAGGCGATCCCGACATCCTCGACGCTTTCCGAGGACGCAATACTCCCTCAGGCCCCAACGATCATTTGCTCTTCAGTAGCCAGTGGGCCGTTCAACAAAATGCCATGGGCGTGCCAAGTTACCGGCGCATGTCAGAACTGCTCAATGACTATGACGCGGGAGTTCATGAAGCGGACCAAGGCGTAGGTCAGGTCATCGATGTCCTCAAAAAAACCGGCCGATGGGACAACTGTCTCTTTATCGTGACGTCCGATCATGGTGAATCGTTTTACGACCACGACCTTCATGTCGGCCATGGTCTCGGCCTGACAGACGACGAGCTCGCCATCCCCCTGGTCATTCGATTTCCAGAAAAGGAGGGTGCCGGAAAACGAGTTTCGACTCTTGTCGACCTCCTCGACATCTCTGCCACCGTACTCGACATCCTGGAAATCGATCCTGACTCCAACATGCAGGGGGAGAGTCTCAGACAACTCATCCGAGGCGAAACGCGTCGGCGGGACTACGTTTTCGGCCTCTCCTCCAATACCGAGACCATGTTTCTTATCCGGGACGGCTACAAGTACATCACCCCCGTTGGGATCCCCCCCATCCTCATTGCTCAGCGACATTTGGGCGTCACCTGCCCTCCGCTGGGTAAGTGGGCCAACTGCCACACGTACACCGTCGGTGACCGCACCGGTGAGTATGACGAGAGCACGGATCCTCTTGGAATCAAAGACAACCTTTTCCAGCCAGAGCGACTCTACCTCCGCCAAAGCGATCCCAACGAGAAACACAATCTCGCCGACCAACAGGAGAAGCGCCTCGAGCGCATGCGTGACTTTCTCTTGGAAGTTCATCAGGGCGCCGAAGATGTCGCGAATCATCTCTTTGACAAAGACGCGGACATCACAGAGAGCAAACACGAAAGCCACGTCCTCGCTGAACTGGGGTATCTCGGCGCTGGAAACCGCCAAGACTGGAAGGCCATGCCCAAGTGGAAGCGCGAGGCCATGGGGGCCCCGTACGCGTCGCCACCCATGCAATCGCTCTATAAGGCTGATCGCATCGTCCACGAAATTCGTGTTCGCACTCTGGAAGGCCTCCCTCTGCCGCCCAATGTACACACGATGCTCCAAGGTGCCGGGGATGCCTATGTTACATGGTGGTCCGAGCAGCCCATGGCGTTTAATCGACGAGCCATCTGGAGAGTGCTCAGCCTAGTGGATGTTTCCCAGGCAGCCGAAATCCCCCTGGACATCAAGAGTTGGATCGACTCGGGAATCGAACTCTTCCAAGCGCAAGGCATCGACAGGTGAAAGGTCTCCCCTCGCTCAATAGGGGCCTGCTTCTTGTCGCTCTCCTCGCATCGTCCGCTTCAGGGGACGATGCAACCATCCTTTTGGCTGACAGCACCATGCTGCAAGAAGCCGATCGAGTCATTTCCCTGCTCGACGGTATCGCACGGGACACCGGGGTCTTCGGAGAAGTCACCTTCGAACACGTCCCTCTCGGGCTCAGAAACATCGATGCCCTGGCCTCACGCCTCAGGCAGGACCCTCCTGTTCGGACGGTCATTGCCGTGGTTGGCGGAATCAGTTGGATGGACGGGGTAAATCCCACGCTTCCGCCCCGCCCGGTCCGCACATTGATCCGCAGGAACATCAACATTGGAGAGGTGAAACAGCAAATTACGCTGGTGCAGGAGGTCTGTGCAACAGCCGGAGCCCACCTTCTCCTTGCAACAGCACCCTTGAGCATCCAAGCCCGCGTCGAGATGCCAGAACTTTTAGAAATCGAGAGGGTCGTGAAGCCCTTTGCCCCGGTCTTTGACCTTGCCCAACGTTTTCGAGCACTCGAATCACGTCCTCTCTTCGCCAATGGATTAGATCAACTCGATGCTTTCGGGCAGGACGAACTGGTCCGTGCCGTGTACGACATCCCCCTCCACCAGCCCCACCTCCTCCCGGCGACCGAAAAGTCAGAAGAGGAAGCCCGCCTGGAAGCTCGGTGTCTGCGAGCCTTTGCCCAGGGAGACAGAAAAACTCTCGACCGCCTTCTCCCCGCGGCACTTCACGGACCCCCTTCGAGCCCCGCCCATGCAAACCGTCGCGCTGCATTGCACCTCGCGGTTCGAGGAACGAAAGGGAATGTTGGACGTTGGGCAAACCTTGAGGGTCCAGGCGGCACAATGCCAGGCCTCGGCATCGGAAAACTCCTCGCCGAGATGCCTGTAGGAGTCCAGGGGCAGAGCCGTGGTGATCGCCTTGAGTGGGGATTAGAGACTCTTCTCCGGCAACTCAATGACAGCGAAGAGGATCCCGACGGCCAGAAAATTCTTCTCTTCGCTGAGGAACTCGCACGGAGGTTTCCACACCGGCTGGAGTCCTGGGTCGCCTTTTCGGTCGTCGGGCGTCTCGTCGTTCCGCCTGTCATTGTGCAGGGCGACGCTCTGAGACAATTAAAACGCTATGACACGATCAAATCTCCCCCATCATTTTTGGGGCCTCTCCTCCGAGGCGGCACCAAGGCACTCAACGCCCTTCCAGCCCTTGTGGCCGCATCCTGCCCCGAAGTCGGCATGACGCCCAACGGACCACTCTTGGATAAAGCCCGCCGACGAGCAGCCCTGGGGAAACCCGGAGCAGCAGCCCTGGTGATGGAAAATGCGCGGAGCGACCAAAACTGGCTGCCGGCTTGGGAAACCCTCGTCGCCACGTGGAACACAGAAGCGGGCCGGCCCTAACCTCCCACCCGATTCATCTGTACGTGGCCCCGACCTTCATGGACAGGAGGCTTCACCCGCCGGAGATACTCAAAGGCTTCGAGGAGAGATTCCTCAGAATCCTCCTCCCGGCGCAGAATCTCTCTTGCTGACACCTCCCCTCCCTCAAAAAGACACGAACGCAACTGTCCCTCGGCAGTGAGGCGAATGCGATTGCAGGTCTCACAGAAGGGCAGGGAGATGGCCGCGATGAAACCCACAGGAAGGCCCATGGGTTCGAGAGTAAAGGTCTGTGCAGGACCACTTCCGAAAGGCCGCGGCTGGAGGCTGCCGTAACATTCCACCTCTTTGCGAATGGCCGCCAACGGAAAAGGCATCACGTCCTGGCCATAACCGTTACTGGTCAGAGGCATGAACTCCAAAAATCGCAATTCACAGCCTCTGTGGTGGGCAAAGGACAACATCTCGCCAATCTCATCGTCATTCACACCTTTCATGACGACCATATTGATCTTTGTCCCTTCAAACCCCGCGGACCTCGCCGCATCAATCCCAGCAATCACCTGTTCGACTCCCTCCCGATGGGTTAATCGAGCAAATCGGTCCTCTCGAAGGGTGTCCAAACTCACGTTAAGTCGATCCAGGCCAGCACTCCGAAGGGAATGGGCAAATCGACGGAGCAGTGTTCCGTTTGTCGTCATCACCACGGACAGGTCGGGAGAAATCCCCTTGAGCATCGCAACGAGACGAGGGAGATCCCGCCGCACGAGGGGCTCTCCACCGGTGAGACGAATCTTCCGAACGCCTTGCCCCACGAGGACCTCCGCCACCCGAGCGATTTCTTCGAAAGTCAGAAGGTGCTCTTTCTCGGCGAAAGACTGGTCCGTCGGCATGCAATACCCACAGCGAAGATTGCACCTGTCCGTCACGGACACCCTGAGATACGTAATGGGCCGAGCCTGGGAAAGGGCCTGAGCCGGAGACCGGAGGGGCGGCGTGGCAACGTTGATAACCAAACCCGATTCTCCAGTCCGAGGTGGCGACAAAACACGTGTCTCGATTATCGCAAGCGGGCCGACCGACGCCAGACCTGACTGAAAAGACTAGAGAAAGTCTGCCAGAGCTCGGAGAAGACTGGGGCGACCGAGTTTACTCAGCGCCCTCACCTGCAGTTGGCGAATCCTCTCTCGGGACACCTTCATGTACTGGCCAACCTGCTCCAGGGTTTGCGGCGTCTTTCCGAAAAGCCCGAAGCGCCGTTCGATGATGGCTCGTTCCTGGTTGTTCAGAGTTTCTGCCATGACCTGCTCCAACCGCTCCTCCAAGAGGGCCTGTTCCTCGTCCACCAACTGCTCGGGCTCATGATCTTCTGCGGAAACCTGACTCCCGTAGGAGGTGTCATCGTCCCCCTGGGGCCCATCGAGAGAAAATGTCGTACGGTCCGATGCCATGACCCGGGCGGCGGCCTTTGGGGACACGCCAAGGAGACGCGACACAGAAGAAATATCCACCTGCCTTGGATCGCGGGATAATTTCCCTTCCCTGCGAAATCGGCGGAGTTTTTGCTGCATATAATTGGGAACGCGTACGATCCCCCGGTTTGCTGTGATAAGCCGTTCAACCGCCTGTCGAACCCAGAAGGCTGCATAGGTGCTGAAGCGAACCTCCCTGCGCCAATCAAACTTCTCGACGGCGCGAATAACGGCAGCATTCCCCTCCTGGATCAGATCCATCATGGGAACTCCGTAGGTGCGATAGGGCGCACACATGGTGACGACGAAGGACAAATTGCGCTCCACAAAGTAACTGCGCAGTCGGTCGTACTCTTGGCAGCCGCTGCTCCACCCCGCGGCATCGGCTCCCTTTTGAGCTCGATCCACTCTTCCTCGAGAAAACTCAAGCCTGCGGGCGAGAAGAACCTCTTCGCTTCGAGTCAAACGAGTAAGGCTCCGGGCCTGTTTCGACCAAAAGCGGAACTGATCACCGTCACCCGCCCCCTGTCTCAAGGAGAGGGATGCCAAAGCCTCGTTCATGAAATCACCCTCATTCTCAGCTTCCGCCATCTGTACATCGTGGAGGGATCGATGCAGCGCCGATAATTTCTGGTTCGACGAGAAACTGTCTGCAAGAAGACGATCAAGGCGATCAAATGGAATTTGACCAACAGATCGAGCCTCTTGGAGAACGGCACGGCGTTCTGAAGAGGAGTAGGGGACGGGACCTGCGGACTTCATCGAGAAAAAACGCTCGGGGAAGAGGAAGCCTTATGACGAACATCCTCTCTGGATCTTTCCTAAATCTATGGGCAATCTCGCCCAGGCCCTCGATTGGTGTGATTTCCCCGCAATTTCGTCATTCCCCCATCGGGGGCGCCGTCATGACGAAGATAAAATCTGGAGGACCATGTGATACAGGCCGAGCAGCATATAGAAGCCAAATCCGACACCCAGAGCGATACGAGCAGGACGGAAGGTCTTGTGAAGCAGGACGAACATGAGACACAGGGCGGACAGAACCCCTTTTGTCAGAATGAAAAAGTCAGCCCCCTGATCGATCATCCACTGGGCAATAGGATTGAGTTCTCGGCCTCCTTTCCCCAGATACACCAGGGTTGAGACCGAGTCCACCACCGTCAGCGCGAAGAAAATCACAAGGAGAAGGACGAGCCGTCCGTTGTAGACATCGACGTAGATATTGTCTTTTTCCCCTTCTCGCCTACCTCCCCCACGGTTTCCGCCCGTCAGTGAATAACGAGAAAACATTGGGGTCGGCCGTTTCCGTCGGTCTGGCCCCTGATACGTAGAGGAGCCTGTACCACGCCGATCGGCTCCTTGAGAAATGCTCTTTGATTCTTCCATCATGCTCGCTATCGACCGTCTCTTCCGAGAACTTGCCCCGACATCCTATAAACTCAACCCCTCCAGGATTCGCATTCTCAGTGGAATCCCGCGGATGCGCACCGCCTTTGCACCCATTTTCATTGTCCTGGTTGCCGCCCTGGCCACGAGTCCGGCCCGTGACGGCTCTTTTATCTACGATGACGTCTTCTATGTCGGAGGCAACGCGGCTGTCACTGGCGAAGCTTCACCCTGGGTCACCCCTCTGGGCGAGCCCTCCCAGGGGTTGTGGCGACCGCTCACCGTGGCCACCTTTGCCGCCCAGTGGGGAAGGAGTCACGACCCCGAGGCATTCCTGACCTTCAACATCGTTCTCCATCTCGCCGTCTCCCTTCTGGTTTATTCCCTCGCACAACGCCTTGGATGGGGAGACTTCGGTGCCCTGGCCTCCGGGTTGCTCTTTGCAGCCCATCCGGTCCATGCCGAGGTGGTGGGGTGGGTCTCGGGCAGAGCGGAACTCCTCGCCGCCCTGTTTGCAGCAGGGGCATGGATCGGACACCTGTCTGATCGTCGTTCCGCTGGTTGGATCTCGGCTTTCCTTCTCCTTGCCGCGTGTCTTTCAAAAGAAAACGCGCTCGCGATCCCTGCGGTCTTCGTCCTGGGGGATCTGCTCGTCAAACGACGCCCACTCCCAAAGAAGCGCTATGTTGGCTTTGCTCTAGTCATCATCGCAGTCACCATCGCCAGAGCACAGGTTCTCGGGCCCCACTTCATCCCAGCGGACCCTCCCTTGGGGGATATCGCTCTCCTCGATCGGCCGGCCATCGCCACAGGGATTCTCGGCCTCGCCACGCGTCTTCTCGTCTGGCCCCACCCACTTCGCATGCACTATCACCGAGATCAGTTCCTTTCTCTCGAAGGGGAACGACTCGCCATCGTTATCGCCTTCTTCTTTCTCCTGCTTCTACTCCGCCGTCAAAACCGAGGGGCCGCCGTGGTCCTGGCTTTAGTCCCTGTTGCCATGCTCACCGTCCTGAACCTCGTCCCCATTGGGGCCGCCTTTGCAGAACGTTTTCTCTATCTTCCCTCCATCCCCTTCTGTCTGGGGGTCGGAGCACTCCTCGGTCAACGTGCGAAAAAAGAGCGTGCCGCAGGCCGAGGTCTGGGAGCAAGCCTCGCGATCCTTCTCATCCTCCTAGGAACGGCGATCCCCGCGAGTCGATCCGCCATTTCCGTCTTGCGAGACGACCTCACCCTCTGGGCTCACGCTGCAGATGTTGCCCCTCGCGATGCCCACAGTCGATACAACCATGGACGATGGCTCTTCGAAGCAAACCAGTTTCTTTCAAAAGGCCAAGGGCATCCCAGCGCTACAGATGAACTTTGGGCCTCCCTCCACCTCGACCCCGGACACCTCTACGCCGGCTTTGCTCATCAGATGCTCGGACAAGCGGCCATGGAGGCCCTCGATCGCCCTCTCCCTGATCTTGAACTCGCCGCCTACCACTTCAAGGAAGCCACCCGGCGACTCACCACTCCAGATGCCACCTTCAATCTCGCAGCCATTGCCTTGGCCGCACCGGGCATCGTGTCAGCACGCGAAGTTCAGCAACGGCTTCGGGCCCTTGGCGAAGGACAGGAGTTGAACGACGTCGAGCAGGCCACTCGACAGCACCTCATGAATCAGTTGGCCGAAGTTTCCCAGGACACGGGAACATCGTCAGCAGACGGGTCATAACCGAGGAGACCCGCAACAAAATCGACCAATTCAAAGGGACGAAACTCTGCTTCGACTCCGACGAGAATCGCGTGAAAGCTCACGCCAAAAGACCCTTTCCACCCGTCTTTTTGCCCGTCAGGAGACACATGGCCAGCAATCGGCTTCCGAGCGATCCCCGTATGGTCTTCCTCCCGCGTGGAGTAGCCCGGGAAGGCAATTTCATGATGTTCGTCAAACCACGCTCCCCCATATCGTCCAATGTTTCCGAACATAAACACCGGAACCCCTCGTGCCCGATGCTCCGATGTTCCAACCAGTTCTCCTCCCCCCGCCCCCCTGCTTATGAATCCCAGTTGCATCGCCTCAGTCACCCTCACCAGAGCGCCAAGGCCAGGCCCGACACCCACGCGGATCCCGACGGTATCCATGACATCCGCCCCACGAGCCTCCAACCAGGAGCTCGTATCTCGACGTCCCGTCTCGGCTGCGCAACCCACGGAAAAGCCGACAAGAACCATGATCAGAGTAGAGCGGCCTAACATTTCTTTCCCTCCGCAAGATTGGGACCAACTGCCACCATGTTACAGGGTGTCCAGGCCGGTAAACTGCCCTTCGTGACCGACACGGCGGCAATCGTGGTCAATTATAATGGCGGGCTAAGCCTGTCGCGTTGCTTGACGTCTGTCCTGGAACAAACACCCGCGCCGAAAACGATCCTCGTTGTTGATAACGGATCGACGGACGATTCGATGGACCATCTCGATTCTTCCATTCAAACGCTCCGCTTGGCACAGAATGACGGCTACGGAGCGGCCCTCCGTGCCGGGCTTGAATCGACAGAGGAACCCTACCTGCTGTTCCTCAATGCAGACACCCAACTTGAACCAGAATGCCTCGCCGCAGCCCTTTCAGCCTTGGAGAGTGATGCCACCCTAGGAAGTGTTGCTCCGCGTGTCCTGCAGGCATCTGAGTCCGATCGCATCGACAGCGACGGGATCGGGCTCACCACTCGGTGTGGCCAGATCAGTTGGAACGGGGGGCGACAAGCAGGCAGGGTGGGCGAGACCGTCGAGGAGGTTCTAGGCCCCCTCGGGGGAGCTGGCCTCTGGAGAAGAGAAGCGATCGAAGCGGGAGGGGGGGTTCCTGGGGGCTACTTCCTCTATTGGGAAGATGTCCATCTCGCCCTCGCCATCCAAGGAGCCGGATGGTCCTCCCGCACCGTCCCTGAGGCTCGCGTCCTTCACGAAGGAGGGGGTGCTGTGGGGAGGGGATCTGCCCGCAATGTTTATTACATGGTGCGGAATCATCTGCCATGCCTCGCTGCCAGTTTGCCCAGCCCTCTCCTTCGGCGTTATTTTTTCTCGTTGGTCCTCGCACCGCTTCGTGCTGCTCTTGTTTATTCCGGCCGGGGACATCCACTCGCCGCCTTGTTGGGACTATTGAGTTCCCTGTTCTTGCTTCCGCGGGCCCTTCTTTGGCGACAGGACCTTCCATCCGCTAACCAAGAATCTCTCCGCCGCATCCGAGATCTGATGGAAACCGCCGATACTCACCGGGAAAAGATCCGTCGGGGCGATGACATGGGAAATGGCCTCTCATGAAGATCCTTGCCGTCGCCACCTTCGCCTTTCCTGACCACTTCGGTGGTGCCGAGCGCGTCATCACAGAAGTTTGTCAGCGACTCGCGCAGCGTGGGCATTCCGTCACGCTCACCACCTCCAGACCCAAAAATGGCCTCCACATCGAGGAGAGAGATGGGGTGACCGTCCGGCGATATGACGTGGACGCTTCTTCTCCCGCAGCGTTCTATCGCAGTGTCTTTTCAGGTGTTCGCACCGTCCTTGCGGACCTTCCCGAACAACCCGATGTCGTGCATCTCCATCAGATTCTCTCTTCCATCGCAGCCCTTGCCCCCGGGAGTCCGCTTCGAGGTGTGCCCGTCGCAGGCTCCTTCTATGCCCCGTATCACCGAGAGTATCTGGCGCGCTTCCGCCAGGGGCGAGATGAAGGCGCTGCATCGACAAAAGCGCGCTTCGTAGCGGGAATCCTCGCCAAGGGTGATCGCTACGTCCTGAAACGATGCACCCAGATCCTCGCTCTCTCTGACTTTTCCGTCAGTCAAATCAATGAGATCCTTCCCGATGCCGTTGAGCGCACCACCGTTGCACCTGCGGGCATCGATTTGGATCGATTCCATCCCATCGCCACCGAAGCAGAGCGACAGGCCACAGCACGTTCCTTTTCCCTTCCCGACTCCCGCCCTCTCCTTCTCTCCGTCCGTCGACTCGTCCCTCGCATGGGCCTGACGGACCTCATCGAGGCGACCGATCAACTCACCCAGGGAGGCGCGAACGCTCATCTGGTCCTTGCCGGAGAAGGAGAATCACGAGAAGCCCTCCAAAGCCAAGTCGAAAAAGCTGGTTTGGAAAAGCGCGTCACGTTTTTGGGTCGGGTGGAAGAGGAAGACCTCCCCCGCCTGTATCAGGCCGCTTCCATCTTCATTCTCCCCACGCGGGCACTGGAAGGATTTGGAATGGCTACTGCCGAAGCCCTCGCCAGCGGTCTCCCTATCGTCGCCACGGATGTCGGCGCCACTCGAGAGGTACTCGAAGGGTGCCACGGAGCACTCCTTGTCCCCCCGGGGGACCCCCTCTCCCTGGCCCGGGCTCTTTCCACGCTCCTCGATAACACCGAGCATCGAGGCGCCCTGTGCAACTCGGCGCGATCTCACGCCGAAGGTCATTTCCATTGGGATCACCATCTCGATGCAGTCGAAAAGGTTCTCGATCGGGCAAGAGGGGGGCCCAAAGACGCATGAAGGTGTTCGCCCTGACACGCACGTCGGAGATCGGCCCCTCAACCCGGTATCGGATCCTGCAATATCGTCGCGCCCTTCAAGCCGAGGGGATCGAAGTGGAAGTCCGTCCCCTTTTCGGGAAAACGTGGTTTGCCATCCTGGCCTTTCCCGTCCCACTCCTCCAGCAGATCGCGAAGGGTCTCTACGCTCTGCTGCGACTCTTGGTTCGACTCGGACAAACCCTGGAAGCTCGAGGAAAAACCGTCGACCTCGTCCTGATCGAACAGCAACTCTTTCCCTACCTCCCTGACTGCATCGAGGCTCTTTTCTGGCCAAGGTCAAAACCCGTCCTTCTCGAATTCGATGACGCGATCTGGCTAACTCCTGGGCATCGGAAGAAAATGGCTCGCCATTGTGCTCGGGCCTCAGCGGTAGTAGTGGGCAACCACTTCCTCGCTCAATTCGCGCGGGAATCGAGCGACAAGGTCACGGTCATTCCAACAACCGTAGATCTCTCACGTTACCCCGCCTCTCCATCTCCAGAGAAGGACAACGAAGCCTTCCGCCTGGGGTGGGTCGGACTCCCCTACAACTTTTCTTACCTTGAAGACCTCTCTGAAGCAATCCGTGCCGTGGCGGAAGGTCCTCGTCCTTGCGAGGTGCACGTTATTAGTCGAGGCCTTCCCAATGGAACAGAGTCCTTTGGAAAGGCGCGCCTGATTGCCCGACCCTGGTCAGAAGAAACCGAAGGAAAGGATCTCGCTGCCTGTCACATCGGCATCATGCCCCTTCCTGACACGGATTGGACTCGCGGAAAATGCGGGCTCAAGATCCTTCAGTACATGGCCTCTGGCCTCCCAGTGATCGCAAGCCCGGTAGGCGTCAACACGGAGATCATCGAAGATGGCGTGAATGGGCTTCTCGCGAATACGCCAAAAGAGTGGACCGCGGCCCTGCAGCGATTGAGAGATCACCCCAAAGAGGCCGCAAAAATAGGAGCGGCTGGTCGAAAAACTGTGGAAGAGCGGTTTTCCCTGGAAATAGGCGCACTCGCCGTTGCCGAGGCGTATCGTCGCGCAGTGAAGGAAGAAAGAGGGAATAACGTGGAGCCGGATCAACTGTCATGACTGATCTCACGACAACGGGAGTCCTCCTCTACGTCTTGACCTTCCTCACGGCTTGGATGTTAGTGGGCTATCTAACTCCCCTCACGATGAGGGTCGCCATTAATTTCAAGATTCAAGACACCCCCGATGGCCGCCTCAAGAAACACCTCAATCCCACTCCCTATTTAGGGGGGCTGGCCCTCGCGGCCTCCTTCATCATCACGTACAGCGTCTGGTCGACCGGCGAGACGGCCAATGTCAAAGCCCTCGGAGTCCTTGCGGGGGGGTTCATGATGCTCATGCTGGGGTTGTATGACGATCTGGTAAACCTCTCACCAGGCGTCAAGTTTATGGGACAAATCCTGGCGGCCATCGTTCTTTGGAAAGCCGGGATTCGCATTAGTTATGTCTCGGACCACCCCCTCCTCACGTCTTTCGCCCAATACGGCATTCCCATCAACCTGATTCTGACGCTTCTGTGGGTCACCCTTGTCACGAACGCCTTCAACATCATCGATGTTATGGACGGGATGGCCACGGGTGTTGCTCTCATCGCCTGCTGCTTCCTTTTCGTCATCAGCCTGGGCGCCGGCGATGAACCCGTGGTTCCCTTTATGGCCCTGGTCCTCGCAGGGGCCTTGGCGGGATTTCTCAAGTTCAATTTCGCCCCCGCACACATTTTTCTCGGTGATACCGGGAGCCTGTTTATCGGCTTCATGCTGGCGAGTCTGTCCCTTTTGGTCTCCTACACGGAGTCCAGTCGAATTGCCGTCACAACACCGCTGATCCTTCTTGCAGTCCCCCTCTTCGACACGGGGTTCGTCGCGTGGCACCGAGCACGAAAAGGCATTCCCTTCTTCAGGGGATCACCTGATCACTTCGTGTTGAGAATGGTCCACGCGGGCCGATCCGTTAGATCCACAGCCTTTGCTGTCTACCGAGCATCAATCCTGCTCGGGATCATCTCGATGCTGCTCGTTTTTGGGAACCCGGACTGGACCCCCTATGAAGTGGGTCTCGTCATTGCCCTGGTCTTGTTCGCCTTCTTCCGACTTTCCCGCCTCCCCGCCCCCGCAGCTTGATGGTGGACAGTCTCGAACAAGCCTTCAAGCGAGCACAAGAACGCCCTTGCCTCCGTCTTTTTCCGGGGGGAGAAAAAGGCTGCGAGCCCACCCAGGCGGCCGAGTCTCTTCTTCTTTGGGAGAGTCGGGACCGACAGATGGCATCCATGGCTTACGGATTAGGCTTGGATATTGGCGTGATCTCCTTTGCCCTTCACGTCGAACCTGCGCTCATTACGTTCCGGCTCGCTCTAGCCTTAAAAAACTCCGCAGAACAACTTGGGGTCCCTGTTGAACAACTTGAGGAGGGAATTACACGACTTTTCAGAGAAGGCACCGCTGAAGATTCAAAGGTGTCGCCACCCCCCGAGGAGGAAGGCGACACCTGGCAAGCCATCCCTTACGGCACACACTACCCAGAGAGCGTTCGGCAGCGTCTCGAAGCACGACTCATCCACAATGTCGATGTCCTGATGGAAGAATCCAATCGTGCCGGCCTTGGTATCGGCTCGATCGCATTCCTCGTCATCGCCATCCTGGCCTTCCTTACATATGGAGTCATCCGTGACGAAAACCCTCTGATGCGCGGAAACTATTTCATGCGACACGCCTTGTATGACAAGGCTCTCCCCATCTTTGAAGACTACGCCCGCATCTCAGGCTCTGACGAGGCCCGCATCAAAATCATCCTCTGCCTCCTCGCAGAAGGCCGCTTCTCAGATGTTCTTGAGCGATTCGACGATGCTCAGTTCAGCACACTTCTGAAGGACTTCGGTCCGGAATATCGCCCCGGAGAGTCTCTCCTCGAACCCGTCTCAGCTCCCGATGGATGCCGAGCGCTTCTTCCTCGCGGAACCATTCTAAATCCCCAGCCTACCTTCGTCATTGAGCCGGGCCCGGCCAACCCATTGCGAATCAATTTAGTGTCCGACGCAGAAAACCCTCTGAGTGGCCCCGTGCGCTCTATCACCCTTCAAGACACGAGCCTGGAGGACGCTCCCATCTCCATCTCCTACCCCAAGGCATTCGGTCGCATCCCCCACTCTGAGGAGGCGGTCACCTTGGCGTGGCAAGTCGACTCAGAAAGTCACGTCACATTTACCGTCATGCCTCTCGCTGAGACAGCCCGACTTAGAAATTTCGTTCATGACCGACTTTCTCGCGTGGGCGCCCCCCCTTCAGCGCGTCGTTTTCTCGCTGGCCATCTCTACCTCCAGCGCAATCTGTACCAGCCTGCAGCTGAGTTGTTCGCGGAGATCGCACGTGATTTCCCCGATGAACCCTATCCAAAAGAAGTCGTTCACGAGATTGCAGCAGCACTCGGAGTCGACCCCTCCCTTTTCCTTCGGTAGCCTTCCGCACATTGTCCAGGACCTGACTTCCTTTCCTCTTTTGCCCCTGTCACCCCTATGGTCATCATTCTCGGAGCCGGACTCGCAGGCCTATCGGCGGCCCATCACCTCGATGAGGTCGATCGGCTTGTCTTAGATCGGGAAAATGAAGTCGGCGGTCTGTGCCGATCGATTCGGGAAGACGGTTTCACATTCGATTACACCGGACATTTGCTGCACATTCGTGACCAGGAGATCCGCCAATGGGTTCTCGAACTCATGCCCGATGCCTGGAACCATCTCCACCGAAGTGCGTGGATCCACAGTCATGATGTGTTGACGCCATATCCTTTCCAGGCCAATACGGCGGATCTGCCCACCGATGTCCGGCTTGAATGCCTCCTTGGGTTTGTTCAAACCCTCGTTGACAAAAATGACCGAAAAAGCCCCATACCGGAAGCCAAACCTCTCCGCGCTGACCTTCCTCACCTGTCGATTTGTCCGGCCCCTTCACCCGACGAACCAAACTTCAAAGACTGGGTCATGGGCACCTTCGGCGCAGGGTTCGCCAAGCACTTCTTCACCCCCTACAACACAAAACTCTGGCGCAGAGATCTGGCTGAAGTCACCGGAGACTGGGTGAGTTGGGCCATCCCCCGGCCCGACTTATCCGACGTCCTCCAGGGAGCCCTTCGACGATCGGAGAAGACCTATGGCTACAACCCGGACTTTCTCTACCCCAAAGAAGGGGGGATTGACCACCTTCCCCGCTCCATCGCGAACAGCCTTCCTGAGGAGGTGATTCAACTTGAGACGCGAGTGACGTCACTTCAGGCTGAAAAAGGGCAAGTCACCATCGAAGGGCCTCGCGGAGAACGCACAGAAGAAGCCCCCGTTGTCCTCTCCTCATTGCCCCTGCAACACCTGGCACAGATCACCAGCGATCTTCCCCCGGAGCTAGCAAACGCCGCTGAAGACCTCTCCTGCGTTTCGATCCGCGCGATTAACCTCGGCATTCGAGGTGAGGCACTCCATCCCGATGTGCAGTGGGTCTACGTTCCTGCCCCGGAGGTTCCTTTCCATCGGATTGGGATTCCTTCCGCCCTCGCCCCCGCGATGGCCCCTCCTGGCCACCATACTCTGGTCGCCGAGATCAGTTATCAACCTCAGGACGACCCGGGGGCAGAAGCTCATCTCGACCAGACCATTTCAGCCCTCATTCGTATGGGCTTTGTCACTTCCGCAGAGGACATCGCCTACCAAAAGGTCGTGGACATTCCCCATGCCTACGTCGTCTTCGATCGCAGGAGACGGGAAGTGCTTCCGGACCTGATGGCTTGGTATTTAGATCGGCAGGTCATTCCGATGGGGCGCTATGGAACCTGGGATTACCTCGGCATGCAGGATTGCCTTCTTCACGGCCGAGAGGTTGCCCAGTGGATCAAGAACTCATGACCGACGGCCCCTCTCAACAGCATCCTGTTCCCGTCGTCCACATCATCACTCTGCTCGAACTCGGCGGAGCTCAGCAAAACACCCTTCATACCCTCCGGTCACTGGATCGCACCCGCTATCGCCCCGTTCTGATTGCGGGGGAAGGCGGCATGCTCGATCACGAGGCCCGTGCCTTGCCCGACACGGACGTCCATTTCTTATCTCAACTCGATCGGCCCATCCATCCACTCAAAGACCTCGCTGCCACATCTGCTATCGCCGCCATTCTCAAAGACCTCTCTTCGCAAGGGCCGGTGATCACCCACACCCACAGCAGCAAGGCTGGCGTCGTGGGTCGGTGGGCAGCTAACCGGGCAAGGGTCGGTCCAGTCATTCATTCAATTCATGGCTTTGGACAGCCCGCCATCGCCTCCCCCTGGGTCCGGTGGATTGCCACCGCCATGGAGAGGAAACTCGCAAAAACAACGGATGCCTTTATTTCGGTCGCCCAAACCCATGTGGAGGAAGGGAAAAAGAAAGGGCTCGTGGGAGATCGCCCCGTTCACGTCATTCGCTCCGGGATCGACCTTGAGGCCTTCGGCAGGGCTGACGAACACCGGAAGCAGATTCGAGAGTCTCTCGGTTGGGATGCAGACACGCCGGTCGTCGGCACCATCGCAAACTTCAAACCTCAGAAAGCACCCTTGGATTTCATTGCTCTCGCCGCCAAGGTCGCCAAAGAGAGACCCGATGCGCGCTTTTTCTTCGCCGGTGACGGCACCTTGCGCTCCGAAGTCGAAACTGCCTGCACTTCACATGGACTTGATGACCGCCTTTTGCTCTTGGGCTGGCGCCAAGATGTTCCGGCTCTTTTCGGTGCCCTGGATGTCTTTGTTCTCACTTCTCGCTGGGAAGGACTCCCTCGAGTGTGCCCGCAGGCCATGGCAGCTGGGAAACCAGTGGTTGCCACAAACGTGGACGGGATTCCGGAAGCCATCGTGGATGGCGTCAATGGCCACCTTTTTTCTCCGGGAGAGACCTCGGCGGGAGCCCGGCATGTTCTGGATCTTCTCAATGATGCGAAGGCACGGAAAACCCTAGGAAAGGCCGGACGAGAGGCTGTGAAGCCCTTTGATCAGGATCTGATGGTTCGCCAGCAGGAGGATCTCTACGCGTCTCTCCTTGAAGATCAGCCCCGTGGTGCTCAATCCCGGTAAACTATGGGGCCTTCGCCCCGCGCAGGATTCACACCATGGACCAACGCTTTCTCCTCATCGCCCTCATGATGGCCGGCGCATGCGCCACACATCCGCCCCCCCATCCCAAGATGCCCTCTCCGACCGAGCATCTTCTTGACGACGCAGCGGAATCTCTCGGCAAAATCGGACGCAAGGAGTACATGCGTCAAATCCACCGTGCTCCGCCTGACGTCGACTGGAAAGAGATCGAAAAAAGAAACGGCGAACGGCAACGGCTCAAGCGAAACGCCCTTGCCCAATTCGCGGCCACCGGGTCCCGATGGACAGAGCGAGGCAGCGACAATCTCGCAGGGCGGATGCACGTCGCTGCGCCCTCGCCGGACGGCCAGACCCTGTATGCGGGAAGTTCCCGTGGAGGTGTCTGGCGGGGCACCCCTGACGGAGGAAACTGGACCCCCATCGGCGACAACATTTACGGGGGAGCTCACTGGCTGGTCGTCGTCCCAGGCGACACTATTGGCGATCCCGACGCTCTTCTCGCTGCAACTGACGGAGGACGCATCTCACGAAGCACCGATCAGGGGCAAACATGGCTGTATCCAGCGGGACTCCCAGACCAGGACGACGTCGAGGGCGTGCGACGGCTCCTAGTCTCCTCGGATGGAACGTGGACTGTGTTCGCTGTTCTCCGCTACTGGAAGGAGAACGGACCGCCCTGGGGCGGACAATCTCTGCGATACGGTTTGTTTCGGTCCACTGATCGCGGCCAGACCTTTTCCATCGCCCAAAACATGGGCAATCACGCCGGGGACATCTGGATGCCGAGAAATGGCGGATCGACCCTCTACCTCCTCAAGGGAGACGAACTTTATGTCAGCATCGACCTTGGCCAGACGGTCACCCTCGCCGGGACGCTAGGAACCACGGGCGGTACGGGCGTCCTGTCAGGAAGCGAGGCCGGTGCTCCTCGCCTCTACGCCATTGTCGATGATGGAGGAACAAACCGGCTTCTGCGCTCGGATGACGCCGGAGCATCATGGACGATCAAGACCGATGTCACTGACTACTGGGGCGGCTCGATGTCGGCATCCATTGTGAATCCTGACCTCGTAGCGTGGGGGGGCGTAGAGGTCCATCGGTCCGTGGATGGTGGATCTAATTTTTCCATCGTGAACCCCTGGTGGGAGTACTACGGAAACGAGGCGAACAAACTCCACGCCGACATCCCCGGAATCGACGTCCTCCCAGGAGGCCCGGCCGGTGAAATCTGGTACATCTCAACGGACGGAGGGTTGTTTCGTTCCTTTGACGGTTTGGCCTCCGTGGAAAACCTGTCCCTCGATGGACTCCGGGTCAGTCAGTACTACAGCACCCACACCTCCAGCGTGAACCCTCTTCACGTCGTCGCGGGAGCACAGGACCAAGGCTATCAATGGGCAAGCGCGCCCCCCTCACCAGGTGGAACGACTCTTTCCTTCGACCAACTCATCAGTGGTGACTATGCGCAACTGACAAGCAGCGACGGCAGCCACAACTATCTCTATTCGGTCTATCCAGGGTTCATCCTCATCCACAAGGGGGAGAACAACCCCACGCTTTATACGGAGGACTTCCCTGACAACGAAAGTTACCCATGGCTTCCTGTCGTCGTGGCCGACCCCTACAGCATTTCCCGCTTCTTCTTCTGCGCAAAATCGCTCTATCGCTACCAACAACAAGCCCTCAATAGCTGGTCCCCGAGCCTCTGGTCTACCCATAATTTCGAGGAGCATTCCGGCGAATATCTCACGGGGCTAGCCTTCTCTTCTGTTGACGCGGAGAAGGCCTATGCGGTGACCAACTGGGGTGCCATGTACTTCAGTGATGATCATGGAGTGACGTGGACCCGATCAACGACGACCGGCATGGGCAGCGGTTATCTCCATGGACACGGCATCGTGGCAAGCAGTCTCGACAAGGATCGAGGCTATGTCGGCGGGAGCGGCTATGGAACGCCTTCGGTCTGGCGCACAACGAACGGAGGTCTCACCTTCGATCCTTGGGACGATGGCCTTCCAGACACCCTCGTCTACTGTCTCGCGGAGGGAGCTGACGGCACGCTCTTCGCAGGCACTGAGACAGCCGCCTACAAGCGGGGCGCCAATGATGCCGTATGGACCGACATCACAAGCAACGAAGCACCCGTCACCACCTACTGGAGCGCGGAATGGGTTCCGTCAGAGACCGCTGTGCGTTTTGGGACCTACGGAAGGGGCATCTGGGACTACTCCATGGCCCAATGCACCTATCAGGCCTACGGGGTCGGGCTAGGCGGGGCCAACGTCCTGTCCCTCGACAGCACCTCCTCCAGCCATGTCGGGCAGGTGCAACTCCTGCAGGTGACCGGAGGGGCACAGGGTAGTTCCGGAATGCTCCTCGCCGGTTTCGGGGCCACCGAACTTCCCCTGAAAGGGGGCACCCTCCTGGTGAACCCCTCTCCTTGGGTTCTGATCCCAATCACCGTCCCAGCAAGCGGAACAGCAGTCATTCCCCTGTTCATCCCCAACGATCCGCTGGCGTACGACCTGGAGATCGTTTTTCAGGCAGCCTTGGCAGATTCCGGACAGTCCGCCGGATGGGCCTTCAGCAACGGACTCGCCGCGACTCTCTGCCAGCCCTAGAGCCGCACATAGTCGTAGTCAAAAGGCTGGCCGTTGATTCCCTTGGGCGGCGGGGCAAGCCAGTTGGCGATCTTCCCGGGCTCGTGGACCGGCACCATCAAGCTCTCGACAAACGCCCTGTCTTCATCCGAGGGAAGCCACTCTCCCTGGCAAGCCTCCCAGTCCTCCTCTGAGATGAGGTTCCCATCCACATCAAAGCGGTTGTTTGAATAGAAACCGATCGTGCGATTAAACCGACGATGGGGAAGGTAGAGACGGTCGGGTAAGTCCTGCGCCTCGAGAGACCGATTCCAATACTGCGTACCCTTCTCGTTGTCCTCAATGAAACCCTCGCGAAGGATCTCGTTCATGGCATTGCGAAGAGGAACCTCCTCCTTCCCCAGGACGCCATCATTGCAGGTCTCGATTTCCATCGTCTCTTCGTGGCATCCGTGCTCCTCGTATTTCTTCATCTCCCAGGCACGCCCCTTGATGGAAGAGCCGAAGTAATTTGCCGAGTTGCTCGACACCTCTGCCCCAAAGAGATCATTACTGCTGGAACACCAGAAATTGATGTACTTCTGAATCAACACGAGGGGAAAGACGCCGTGTTCTTTCGGGTCGGCGTCGGGATTCTCCCGCATGAACTCTGCCGTCCGCTGCACCACTCTTCCGAGCCCCGTCTGGCCCACAAACATCTGGTGTGCTTCTTCCGTCAGCATGAAGCGACAGGTGCGCGCCAAGGGGTCAAACCCGCTCTCGGCCAGGCTGAGCAGTTGAAACTTTCCATCACGGTCCGTGAACATCGTGAAAGCGAAGAAGTCGAGCCAGGTTTTAATCGGCTCATTGAACGTCCCGAGGATGCGAGGGTGGTCTGGATTGCCTGACCGCCGCTCCAGCATCTCCTCGGCCTCTTCACGGCCATCTTTTCCAAAGTAGGTGTGGAGAAGATAGACCATCGCCCAAAGATGTCGGCCCTCCTCGACGTTCACTTGGAAAAGATTTCGCATGTCGTAAAGGCTGGGCGCCGTATGGGCGAGCAGCCGCTGCTGTTCGACGGATGCGGGCTCTGTATCTCCCTGGGTCACGATGATTCGGCGAAGCATGTTGCGGTACTCGCCAGGGACCTGCTGCCAAACGTCCTCTCCCATGTGATCGCCAAAACCGATCTTCTTTCCGGGCTCTTGTTCCGCCAGGAAAATTCCCCAGCGGTAGTCAGGCATTTTGACATGCCCAAATTGAGCCCAGCCTTCAGCATCGACCCCCACAGCGGTGCGCAAAAAGACATCCTTCGTTTGAAAGTCCGTCGGTCCCATCTCCTGCCACCACTCCAAATATTTGGGCAGCCAATGTTCAAGCGCTCGCTGAAGACGCTTGTCCGAAGACAGGTCGACGTTATTGGGAATCTTCGATTCGTAATCGATCGTGGTCATGGAAGGTGCTTTCGTAAGGGATAAAACTCAAAAAGGGATTGCCTCAGAATCTAGGTTCGAGACCAGGAAAACTCAGGGCGATTTGGTGTGCCATAACAATGCAAGGCCCCTTTCTCACCCACCGCGTTGGGCCTTTGAAAGATCCAATTCTGCCAAGCGGAGAGGCGTCCAAAAATCTTCGTCTCCATGGTCTCCGGCCCAGCGAAACGAAGATTGGCCTCCATTCCGGTGAGGGCGTCCGGTGAAAAAGAAGCTCGCTCTTCGATGGCAAGACGCAATTCGTCTTCCCAGTCGATGTCGTCGATCGCCACGGTTGCCAAACCAAGTGCATTGGCGGTCTCCGCGTCGAAGGTGCCCTTTCGCTCCAAGACATCTCCCACCTTTTCTGGGGTGCCCAAGAAACGCGTTTCTAGCCGGGACAGGCCGTTTGACATGGGGTAGCCCCCCCCGTTCATCGCCGAGACTCCCAGGGAAACAGGAATCTCTGGATCATCGAGGAGGTAGATGCGATCGCATGCCAGAGCAACCTCCAGCATCGTCCCGGCAAAGGCGCTTCCTTCGTCCGCAATGGCATAAAGCGTCCGAGCTGTGAGATCCAGTCTCTTGAGGACGCGTTTGATGAGATGGCGCACCTCTCGTACGAACCACTGACTCTCTCCTTCCTCCAAAACCGCATCCACGGCCAATGCAATCGCGGCGTCGCCGCGGACTCGCACAGACAGCGTCCCCACTTCGAGATATTCGAGTCGTAAGTGACAGAGGGCATCGTCCAACTCCCGAAAAGCCGCCAGGGGCCACCAAGAAGACCCTGCAACTAAAGCTTCTTCTGGGGTAGCCGGACCAGCCGTCTCTGGAAGGGTGATCGTCAGCGAGGCCGTTCGACCACCCTCTTCGATTTGCACCTGAACATGGTCATAGCCAAATCCATCCTCCCTAAAGGTTGGTGCGATCCGAGACAGTTCAATCCCCGGCGCATCACAGGCAGGCTGGCTGTCAGCGAGAGCCCGTGCCTCCTTGTTGGTCGCCTCTTCAAACTGACTCAAGGGCGCCACTTCATCGACAAGCCCCCAGGCCTTTGCCTTCTTGCCTTTAACTCCCTCGGCAACGGTGCTGAACACGTCGGCCAAATCCCGTCGCACTTTCCGCTTGTCCACGAGCCGTGTCAGCCCGCCTGTACCGGGAAGTACTCCAAGAAGCGGAAGTTCTGGGAATGAGACTGCGCTCGAACGGTCATCAACAAGAAGGATGCGATCGCAGGCAAGAGCCAACTCGTATCCACCGCCACTGGCTGTGCCATTTAAGGCCGCGAGTGAAACGAGACCGCTGTTCTGTGAGGCATCTTCGAGGGACAGGCGGGTTTCGTTCGTGAACTTGCAGAAGTTCACCTTGAAGGGGTGGGTCGAGCTACGAAGCATCATGATGTTCGCGCCGGAACAGAACACCCTGTCCAAAGCTCCTGAGAAGACGAGGCAGCGCACCTCTGGATGCGTAAACCGCAACCACTGGATGGCGCTCGCCAATTCCATATCGACCCCGATGTCGTAGCTGTTCAACTTGAGGACGTAATCGTCTCGGTTCCCCTTGTCCTCCTGGACATCCATCACCAATCGTGCGACATCGCCATCGACGGAGAGATTCCAATGAACAAAGTCATCGGGACGAAGATCAAAGTCGTAGTGAGCAAGCCCTGACGGAACTTGGGTTGATGTGGACATGGCTGCCGCCTCTCTGTGAACAAAACGAGATCGAATATGGCCCCACCGGAAGATGCGTTCGACTCCGCCTCAACGGGGGTTCAGCAGTATTGAAACATTTTTCCATTTACATGGCAATAAAAGGAAATATACTACCAGCATGGGAACCGAGAAAGTCCTCGCGGAGGTTGGCTCTCGCCTCGCCCAAGCACGGCAAAACCAGGGCCTCTCCCTCGCAGAGACTGCAGAGATGGCTCATGTCTCCTCTCGATATCTCCGCATGGCGGAGGCAGGACAAGCCAATCTCTCCCTCCTGAAACTCACCTCCCTTGCCAAGGCACTTCGCCTCCCGCTGGGCCAGTTGTGTGACATTGACCTCACCGGCCCCTCCACCCGTTTCGCACTCCTTGGAGTCCGTGGATGCGGAAAAACGACTGTCGGGAAACGCTTCGCCAAGCGCCTCAAGGTCCCCTTTGTTGAGCTCGATCAGTGCATCGAAGATCTTGCGGGGATGAATCTCACGCAAATCTTCAGCATTCACGGCGAGCCCTACTACCAGCAACTCCAGAAAGAAGCCCTGGAGAAGTGGATCGCCCGCTCCGAAAGCGGGGTGCTCGCCACAGGGGGTAACATTGTGAGCAACCCACAACTCTACGAGCGCCTC
>JAZALG010000111.1:0-14983 GCA_036229545.1 Planctomycetota bacterium
CGATCGATCAGAAGATCAAATCCCAGAGTGTCCTTCGCGTGGGCCACAACCTCCGATTCCGAACCCGGATCCACTTCAACCGTCACGTCACCCCGCCAGATCCTCGGCTCCTGTGTCACCTCCTCGAAGGCCTCATGCAAAGCGGCAGCGGCCGCCTCGTCTCCATGATTGGTCAAGGTGCTCATGGCCGCAGCGTCTTCTCCTGCTCAACCTGCTTCTGCAGTTTCATGAGGGTGTTGATGACATTTTCAGGACGCGGCGGGCAGCCGGAGATATAGAAGTCAACAGGGAGGAAGGTGTCGATGCCCTGGCACACGGGGTAACTGCGGTACATCCCTCCGCTACTCGCGCAGGCTCCCATGCTGAGCACCCATTTGGGTTCGGCCATCTGGTCATAGACCCGGCGAGCGGCCTCTGCCATCTTGTAGGTGCAGGTACCCGCCACGATCATCACGTCAGCCTGCCGAGGAGAAAACCGAGCCACTTCCGCCCCGAATCTGGCCACATCGAACTTGCTGCTGGCCGCGGCCATGAACTCGATCGCACAGCAGGACAATCCCAGAGGCAGGGGCCAAAGAGAATTTTTCCGGGACCAATTGACGAGGGCGTCGACCTGGCTCACGAAAAAGCCCCCCTCCTCGTTGAGGCCCGTCTCCGACTGTGTTTCGGGAACAACGATTTCCGCCATCCTGGTGTCCCGTTTTTCCGTTGAGTCTGTCATGTCAAGAAGACCCCTCCATGGGACTTCGCTGACGAGGGCTCCAGTCCAGGGCACCCTTGGCCACGACATACCACCACCCGATGAACAGCACCCCGAGGAAAACCAGCATCTCCATCAACCCGAACATTCCCAGTTCCTTGAACTTCACCGCCCAGGGGTAGAGGAAGACCACTTCCACATCGAACAGAATGAAAAGCATCGCCACGACATAGAACTTGACCGAAAAGCGCCTTCGATCCAGGGAATGGATCGGCTTCATTCCACATTCAAAGGGAGAATCCTTTTGAGGGTTCGTCGGGGCATTTTTCCCCAGAACCCAGGAGGCCACGAGATTCAATGCAGCAAAAGAAACCGCAAAACCGACCAACAGCAGCACCGGAAGGAAGTCATTAAGCGCTTGGTCTGGCATCTCGGATGATCTCGCCAAAAACGATGGTTAGAGCCCTTCAGGACACAGTGAAAATCCTGGAAGCAGGACAAACACGGACAAGATCTTACTGAGGCCCGGGGGCTTGGAAAAGGTCCATTCCGGAGTCCACGGCAAACCAAAAATCGTGTGGCCTGCCTGGAAAGCCCCTGAACGAGTCAGCGCCCGCCTGGACCTCCACCATAACCAAGTTGCCGGAGTTGCTCGGCCCTCTCTTCTGACAGGTCAGTCGCTTCACCAGGCGCGCCAATGGGATGACGAGCAAGCCACTCATCGAGCAAACCAGACATCTTTTCACGTCTTTGCGGATCCGATTTTGAGAGGTCCACAGACTCTGCGGGATCCTGGTTCAAATCGTAAAGAGATTCGGTCCCATCGACGTCCCGCACGAGTTTGTAGCCCTCAGCAAGGACACCGACGAAAACCCCGTAGTGGTAACGCACGGGGCCTCGCGCCGGGTTCCTCCAGGCGAGACGTTCAGGAGAGTAGTGAGGACGCTCCAAAAACACCGGCCGGTCCGCCAAGGAACTTTCACTCCCCACAGAGCTCAACACGTCTCGACCTTCCAAAGAGAACTGATCTGCCGAGACTCCCACCAAAGACAAGAGCGTGGGGAGAACGTCGCTCATCCGGACGGGTTCGGAAACTCTGCTCCCCCCCGTCGTGGATTCTGGCTCAACAAAAATGAGCGGAACGTGAACCAACTCTTCAAAGACGTTGACCCCGTGACCCTTCTCACCGTGCTCCCACAGGCCCTCGCCGTGATCGGCCACAAGGGCGATCGCCGTATGATCCAACAGGTTGCGGTCTTCGAGTCCATCGAGGAGTCGGCCGATCTGGCTATCCATATATTCCAACTCAGCGTCATACCCATGCCAGGTGTCTACGACTGACTCAAAAGCCACCGGAGCGTCAGCGACCTCCTCAAGACGCTTCCCCAACGTCTTTTGCACATCGCTGCGTTCGAGAGTGGTGAGAAATCCTGGCGGAGGCCTGAAAGGACCATGGGGATCGTAGTAGTGAACCCAGAGAAAGAAGGGTTCTTCCCCTCTACCCAGAATCCACGCCAGGGCTTCATCGGTCACTTCACTTGCCGGCCGTTCGGCAGGGTGGTTTGGTCCTTTGGTCGTATCCGTTTGAGGCTCGCTCCAACTCTGGAAGCCGCGGTCCAGCCCCGTATCGGAAGACAAGGCAAGGGCACCGACAACCGCCGCCGTCTCATAGCCCTGCTGCTCCAAGATCTCGGCAAGCGTCGGGAGGTCAGGGCTCAATCGATACGAATTTTCCAAGGCGCCATGGACCCGCGGTTCCACCCCCGTAAACAACGTCGCGTGGGAGGGAAGAGTCTGAGCCATGGGCGCATAGGCCCGTTCGATGAGAACACCTCGGGCCGCCAATCCATCCACCCGCGGGGTGGTGACGATGGGATATCCGTAAGACGCCAGATGATCCGCCCGGGTGGTGTCCATCGTGACGAGAAGCAGGTTTGGCTTATCCGCCCCACCGTCGCCACATCCCGGCAGAAAAAGTGCACCTCCGAAGAGAAGCAACACCGCGAGGGGGCCACAGGCCGGCAAAAGGCGGGAATCGTCCATGGGCAGGAGGGATCGTACCAGGGTTAAGGGTCAGACGAGACGGGCCAAGATGCTGTTGGAGTCACGACAGAAAACCTACCCATCCAGGGGTGGCTCGAAACGATTTTCTCCTGCGTAAACATTGAACCGACCATCCCGCAGAAAGCCCACAAGGGTTTGGCCGCCGTCTACAGCTAGATCCACAGCAAGGCTCGATGGCGCTGAGACTGAACACACCACGGGGATTCCCGCCATCCTGGCCTTTTGAACAATCTCAAATCCAGCTCGACCACTCGTCATGAGAAGAGAACCCTCAAGGGGCACTTGACCGAAACGGAGAGCCTCACCGATCACCTTGTCCACGGCGTTATGACGGCCCACGTCCTCCTTTAAGGAAAGAAGCGTCCCGTCTGAACTGAACAGCCCCGCAGCATGAAGCCCCCCTGTCCTGTCAAAAATCGACTGCCCACCCCGCAAAAGAGAGGGTAGAGGAGTCAGCAACTCACGCGTCAGGGGAGGGCCGTCCTGCACGGGAGGCGCAACCGTGGTCACTGCCTCCAAGGTCGCTTTTCCGCACAGGCCACAGCCAGAAGAAACCAATCCGGCACGAACCGTTCGCGACTCGTCTAAGACCGCCCCCTCCCGAAGAGACACGATGACGATGTGGCCCTTGGACTCCTCAGGCACGTCCGGGCACCAAGCCACTCCCGCAACATCAGCGGGGTCCGCCACGAGCCCTTCGGTGAACAGGAGGCCGCGCACTAAATCGAAGTCATCCCCGGGGGTGCGCATCGTCATCAAGAGGCTCCTCTCTCCCAGACGCACCTCCAGTGGAGCCTCGATAACGACGGCATCCTCCTCGGTGCGAGCGCCCCCTTCTTCGACTCGGGTCACTGGCACCGGCTGGTGCGGGACAAGTTCGGATGGAGGCCGAGGACTCATGATTCGATCGTCACCTCGGCATTATAGTCCGGTACGCCTCCTCCCTCGTCCGTTGACCCGGAAGAAAGGAGAACATTCACTTCTGGGAAATGCCCCTGAAGCGTTCCAGGGGCTAGATCCACAGGAAAGACCCGGCCGGCGAATCGTCCCGCCCGGCTCTTCAAAACGATCGGATCGTCACGCTTGAGCCCAAGCCGTTTCGCGTCTCCGTGACTCATAAAGATGTGGTCTCGATCCGCACCGGTCAGAGGGTCTGTCTCCTTTTGGACCATGGAGTTGAACTGCTTGCCTCGGCGAGTCGCCAGGATAAAGGCATCTTCTCCTTTGACTTCGCCCAGCCCCGGAGGGGTCAGAGGAACAAAGTGCGCCTTGCCGTCATCGGTCCCAAAAGTCCGTCCGGTGCAAAGGCGCTCCCCTCCCCACTGGAACTGATCCCCCTGAGCAACCAGACCCTCGATGGGTTTGTAGAAGGGAACGGTCCGAGCGATATCTCCTCGAATGGCCGCCGCGTCGTCGACGTGAATCGTGTCGTAATCCTCAGGCCTGACTGCCTTGGCCAACCGAAGGAGCATCTCCCATTCGCATGACGCCTCCCCCACCTGATGGCCAGGAATATGGGGAGAGAAAACCACTCGACGTTCCGTCGTTGTCTCGGTCCCCCCACCCTTTTGTTCATACCGTGTCTGAGAAGGAAGCAGATAGACGGTGTCAGCCGGCTCAACAAACATCTGTTTGGTCAGCACGATGTCGGTGTGCACCCTCAAAGAGATCTTTCCCAGTGCACGGGCGATATTTTCCGGCTCCGGCATGGTGCTGAGAAAGTTTCCTCCGATAATCCAAAAGGCTTCCAGGTTCCCCTTCCCGGCTTCTTCCAGGCAGTCCACCGTGGTCCATCCGGGCGAGTCGGGTACCGAGAAACCCCACAGATCGGACAGTTGGCTCGCATTCTCAGAGGTCACGGGTACCCCCCCTGGAAAAGCCGTGGCGTAGGCCCCCATTTCGGCTCCACCCTGAACCCCGGAATGCCCACGGATCGGCATCATTCCCGTCCCCGGACGCCCCACGTATTCTCGCAGCAAACCGAGATTCACGAGGCCGGTCACGGTATCACTCCCGTGGGCGTGCTGGGTGATCCCCATGGACCAGACAAAAACCGCCTTCTCCGCGGCAAGCATCTCCTCGACAAAAGCCTCTATCTCCGTCCTCGGCAATCCACAGGCCGCCAACAAATCGTCCATGGATTGGTCATCCAGATTCTTTTCCCAGTCCTCGTACCCGCTTGTCGCCGCTTCAATAAATTCCTGATGCACCCCCCCTCGCTCCACCAGCACCTTTGCCACGGCCTGAACAAAAGCTAGATCCCCCCCGACATTGACGAGGAAAAAACGGTCCGTGATCTGACTCCCAAACAGTGCCGACCGGGCATCCGAAGGAACCCAGTACCTCTCCATTCCTGGCTCTTTGTAAGCATTGACCGTCAACACCCTGGCTCCTTTGCGTCGAGCTTGGACGAGATACTTCGTCGCCACGGGCTGGTCATTCGCAGGGTTGGACCCGAAAAAAACAATCAGGTCAGCGTCGTACCAATCCTTGTAACTGCAAGTGGTCGCCGCCACACCCAGAGTCTTCTTCAACCCCACCGTACTGGGCGAGTGGCACAGCCGGGCAGAATTGTCCACGTTGGGGGATCCTAAAAAGCGCATGACCTTCTGGGCCATGTAATAGACCTCGTTGGTCACACCTCGGCTCGTCACGTACATAGCCGTCCGCTCAGGAGAACACCCGCCCCAACGCTGGCCGATGTCCTCGAACGCTTCCTCAAAGGTCACCCTCGTAAATCCAGCCTCCCCTTTTCGCCGACGCATGGGATAGGCCAATCGGCCCAAATCCCGCAGAGCCGAGCCCGATAGTTCTGCCAGGGAACTCACATCTAACAATCGTTCATGATCCAGGGCACTCATGGTGTTCAGGCGCAGCAATTCCAGGCGCACCATGCACAGGTGTGTCCCGTCCATGGTCCAGTCCCGCAGGCCCGATGTCCCCAAGGCACAGCCATCGCAAACACCGCGCGACAAAACCCTCCATGCGTAAGGCAGGTTGCTTCGGTTTTCCCAAATCACCCGCAGCATCCCCAGGAAATGCCGAGGCTTGGTCAACCCCAGTCCAAAGGGCAAAAGTGAGACCGGTTTATCTCGAGAATGTCGAGCCATGTCTGACAGGGTAGCGAGACGAGTGGCTCCTCAGAGCAAGATTCACCGTCCTTCTTCATTTGACGAGAGAAGTGTCAATCTACGGTTGAGGCGGAATGTCAACATCGGGCGGTGCCCGAGCGGGGTCGATTGCCTATCCTTGGCACCCATGGGCAACCGCGGACTCAACTTCGGTGTCGGAATCCTCGCCACCATCTTAGTCGGGTGGGTGATGTACGTCGGAGCATCGATCATCCAGCCCTTCATCATCGCACTGCTCCTCTGCGTCCTTCTTGGACCCATCGTGGACGCGCTGAAGAAATTCTACATACCCGCTCCTGTCACCATTGTCGTTCTCGTGGTCCTGCTCTTCTTCGGTCTGACCCGCATCGGAGGCCTGATCGGAAGTAACGTCGCCGTCCTTCTTGATCGAGTTCAGATCGGTGACGCGGGGCAACTCGACCCTTTCAATGAGCAACAGCAAGCGCTGGCAGAGTCAGGTCGACTCGGGGAGGTCCTCGCCACCCTCAGCCAGAACGTCGAGTCATGGAACCTTCCGCCGGACGCCAATCGAATCCTCCAAGACGGGCTCACGGCAGTCCGAAAACTCGACTTTCAGAATCTCGTTCCAGACGTGGCTCAGACCGGCGTGAGTTTCCTGCGAGTCTTCGCCCTGATCATCATCTACATGGTCTTCATCTTCGCGGAGCAGGCCGTGTTCCGCAGGAAGATCCTGTCGGTCACCGAGAACAAAAAAGAAACGAAGGCCGCCCTCGATGCCATCGCTCGTGGCATTCAACGCTACCTCGGTGTCAAAACCGTGATCTCCCTCGCGACAAGCGTGTTGTGCTACAGCGTTCTTGTCGCCCTCTCCATCCCCTTTGCTGTGCTGTGGGGCCTTCTGACCTTTTTCCTGAATTTCATTCCCACCTTCGGGTCCATTATCGCGGGAATCTTCCCCACTGTGACCGCCCTCGCTGTGGGAGGGATCGACGGCACCCCCTCCGTTGAAAAGGCCCTCACCATCACCGGTTGCTACATGGCGATCAATATGGTCCTGGGGTACTACGTTGAACCTCGAGTCCTCGGACGGGAATTGAATCTTTCACCTCTGGTCATCGTTCTCTCGGTGGTGGTTTGGGCGGGCCTCTGGGGAATTCCGGGTGCCTTCCTCTCGGTCCCCATGACAGCGGCTCTCCAAATCGTCCTGGCCAACACCGAGACCACCCGTCCCATCGCCGTCTTGCTTTCCAGTGGTCCACCTCCTGACGAAGGAAAAGGAGCATGAGCGACCAACTCTCCTGCTTCAAAGCCTATGACATCCGTGGTCGGGTCCCCGACGAACTCGACGAAGAACTCGCCCATGCGATCGGCCGAGCCTACGTCGCCTTAAAAGGCGCTCGCAGAGTTGCCGTGGGGAAGGACATGCGATTGTCGAGCGATGCCATTGCAGGCGCCCTCTGCGAGGGCATCAACGCCATGGGCGCCGACGTCGTAGACATCGGTCTCAGCGGCACCGAGATGATCTATTTTGCGGCCGCGCACCTTGAGGCGGAGGGAGTCGATGGCGGCATCGCCGTCACCGCCAGCCATAACCCCGCTGACTACAACGGAATGAAACTCGTTTCGGCAGGTGCCGTCCCCATCAGCGGGGACAGCGGACTCAAAGACATCGAGTCCATGGTGGCCACAGGCCAGGCCCCCTCAGGCTCAGGGGGCGGGCACGTTGAGACACTCGATATCATGGACGCCTATACCGACCATCTGCTCTCCATGGTGGACATCCCATCACTCAAGCCCTTCACCCTGGTGACGAATCCCGGTAACGGCTGCGCCGGAATGGTGATCGATGCCCTAGAAAATCGGCTGCCCTTCTCCTTTCACAAGGTTCATCACGACCCGGACGGAACCTTTCCCAACGGCGTTCCCAACCCGCTCCTGGTCGAAAATCGCCAGCCCACCGTCGATGCCGTCCTCCGCCACGAGGCGAATCTGGGGATTGCGTGGGACGGAGATTTTGATCGTTGTTTCTTTTTCGACCATCAAGGGGAGTTCACCGACGGCTACTACATGGTGGGCCTTTTCGCCCAGGAACTGTTGGCTCAGCACCCCGGATCCAGGATCCTTTACGAGCCTCGACTCACCTGGAACACCATCGAACTCGTCTCTCAGTCCGGTGGAGAGGCGATCCTCACGAAAACGGGCCACGCCTTCATCAAAGAACGCATGCGCGCTGAAGATGCCGTCTATGGCGGAGAAATCTCAGCCCACCACTACTTTCGGGACTTCGCCTATTGCGACTCAGGAATGATTCCATGGCTCCTCCTGACCCAGTTGATGTCACGCACAGGGCAGTCTCTCGCGGATCTCGTCGCTGACCGGAAGGCTCGTTTTCCGAACAGCGGAGAAATCAATCTCACCATCGCAAACCCGACAGCGGCCTTGGCGGAAGTCCGAGCACGCTCCGGGGAACAAGCGATCGCCTTTGATGAAACCGACGGCCTCGCTTTTGATTTTCCGGACTGGAGGTTCAACGTCCGGATGAGCAATACCGAACCCGTCGTCCGGCTCAACGTGGAGACACGAGGGGATCCACAACTTTTATCTCAGCAAACCGACGAGGTCGTCTCACTTCTTCAATCCTTGGCATAAGCTAAGTGAAAGAGGATGCCCGAAACCTCGATGGGCGAATCAATCGTCTCTTTCAGACCTCTCGCTTTGGGGCAGGGCCACGCTGAACGTAGTCCCCTCTCCCACTGTGCTTTCCACCCAAATCCGACCTCGATGTTCCTTCACGATCGCCTGACAAATCGACAGACCAAGGCCCGTCCCCCCGAGATTGCGTGTCCCCGACTTCTCCAGGTGGAAAAAAGAGTCGAAGATGCGAGGAATATCCCGTTCGGGAATACCCACTCCGGTATCTGACACTTCAATCAAGACCTCGTCGTCCTGCCGCTTGCAGGTCAGTTCGACCTTTCCTTTCTTCGGAGTGAAAACGGACGCGTTTCCCAGGAGGTTTTGAACCACCTGGCCGATGCGGTTGCCGTCTCCCCAGACCTCCAGGGCGTCGTCTGGAAAAGTCGTTTCAAATCGGATTTCCTTGTCTTCCATTCTCTGTTCGAAGGCCAGTCCAATCTGGTCTGCAATCTCGACAACCGAGACAGACTCAAAATGAAAGTCCAGTTGCCCTGTATCCAGTTTGGATAGTTCAAACAGGTCTTGAACGAGACGCACGAGTCTCTTGCTCTCTCGCAGGCAAATCCCAAGGTTCTTTTCAAAGTCTGGACTGTCCGGTCCCTCGAGACGAGCCGTCTCGAGATACCCCTGAATCGAAGTGAGAGGCGTCCGAAGTTCATGGGAGACGTTGGCCACCATGCTGCGCCGCAGGTCGTCACTCTGTTTGAGTTCCTCGTAGTTCGTCCGAAGCGTGGCAATAAGAGCGTCAATCCCCTCAGCGAGAATAGCCACCTCTGATCCGGCCCGGTGGAGTTCCGTCAACCGAGTATCATCATGAGCCGCCTGGAACAGGGCCGCGTTCAAGGCCTGGAGCCTTCGAATGACCATGCCGTGCACGATCATGGTTGCGATCCCCCCTCCCAGAAGACCGATCAGGCCACTCAAGGCGACCAGGGGGCCCATTCCCCCCGAGCCGATTCCGATGATCGAGGCGGGAAAGAACGTCACCAGAATAATCGAAGCCGCGAGGCCGACCACGATCGTGACGCCAACGGTGATGCCCGCAATGGGCCAGAGCAGACTCCCTCGTACACCCCTCACAACGTCTCCTGTCAGCAGAACTTGTCGGTGAACTTGTAACCGAATCCGTGAACCGTCAGGAGGTACTGGGGACGGTTTCGTTCCGGCTCAACCTTGGCTCGAAGGCGCTTGATGTGGGTATCAATCGTCCGATCAGTCCCGTCAAAACTCTCGACATCCGCCTCTTCGCACAGAGCTCGTCGAGAGTAGGGACGTCCGGGAGTCACCGCGAGGACCCGAAGAATCTCGAACTCCTTTTGCGTGATATCCAACACCTCGCCATCGCGCAGGACAATGCGCTTGGGAATATCGATGGTGAGTTGGCCATATTCCAGCAGTTGATCCTCGGGCTCCTCATCGAGAACGGAGAGTTTTTCGACCCGACGTCCGAGCGCTTTCACCCGTGCCATGAGTTCGGGCACAGAAAAGGGCTTGGTGACGTAGTCGTCCGCGCCAATTTCAAGACCCGCAATTTTGTCGGTCTCCTCCCCCATTGCCGTCACCATCATGACGGGGATATAGGAGTCGGTCTCCCGAATGTGACGGCAGACTTCCATCCCATTCACGTGAGGGAGCATGAGATCCAGAACAACAAGGTCGAAATCCCCCTCGTCGAACAATGTAATCGCTTCCCGTCCGTCAGGGGCGTGAGCTGTCTCAAAGCCCTCCTTCTGCAGATGGAGACACACGAGGTTCGCAATGTCCTCCTCGTCCTCAACAACCAGGATTTTCTGGACCGCTGCCATGGCTCAAGAGTGTCCACGCATTGGTGCCAAGATGGAAGACCCCACACAAGATCTCCTCCTCACCAGAGGGCAGTGATTGGTATCCTCTGGCCCCTTCCCAAACCCCCGGAATGAACAAGGTCATGGACAGCATGAACATTCTCGACAGTCTCGGACTCGGGCCCTCTTCTTCTGAAGAAACCGCCCAATCGGGAGTCTATGCAGGACAGTGGGTGTCCGCTCCCGGCGGTTCAGTCCTCACCTCCCTCAACCCAACGACCGGCGAGCACCTCGGCCACGTCACGCGAGGTGGCATGGAGGATTACGAGGCCTGCATCACTTCGGCGCAAGAGACCTTTACACGGTGGAGAAATCTCCCCGCTCCCAAGCGAGGGGAGTTGATCCGCTGCTGCGGCGAAGCCCTACGAGAAAAGAAGGCGGAGTTAGGGGCTCTCGTGACTCTGGAGATGGGCAAGATCCTCGCCGAAGGCGAAGGGGAAGTTCAGGAGATGATTGACATCGCGGATTTCGCCACCGGCTTGTCCCGCCAACTCTATGGACTCTCGATGCACTCAGAGCGCGCCGGGCACCGCATGTACGAACAGTGGCACCCCCTCGGTCCCATCGGAATCATTTCCGCCTTCAACTTCCCCGTCGCTGTCTGGGCTTGGAATGCCTTCGTCGCGGCCGTGGCGGGCGACACCATGATCTGGAAGCCTTCTTCCTACACGCCTCTCTCGGCCATCGCGGTCCAGAACATCGTCAACCCCGTCATGGAAGCAGAGGGATTCGGCGGCGTCTTCAACCTTTGCATCTCTTCGGTCGATCCAGTGGGCGAGGCCATGCTCGCGGACAGGCGCCTCCCCCTCATTTCAGCCACAGGTTCGGTTCGCATGGGCCGGCGGGTCGGCGAAGTCGTCGGCAAACGCCTGGGAAGAGCTCTCCTTGAACTCGGGGGGAACAACGCTTTAGCCATCATGGAGGATGCTGACTTAGAGTTAGCCCTCCGGGGCGTGCTCTTCGGCGCCGTCGGCACAGCGGGACAGCGATGCACGAGCACCCGTCGGGTCCTCATTTCTGAAGCCATCGCCGACACCTTTACCGAGCGACTCGTCTCAGCCTACGGGCAGATTTCCATCGGCGACCCGATGGACCCGAACACCCTGATGGGCCCTTTGGTGAATGACAAAGCGAGGGAAGACATGTTTGCCGCCCTCGAGGAAGCCAAGAAACAGGGGGGTGAAATCCTCTGTGGAGGTGGTACGACCACCGTGGAGGGGTGCGATGGTGGATTCTGGGTGGAACCTACCCTCGTCAAAGTCCCCCAAGCCCTCCCCCTCATGCAGGAAGAGACCTTCGCCCCGGTCGTCTACCTGGTCACGGTGAAGGACAGCGACGAGGCCATCGCGATCCAAAACGACGTCCCCCAGGGACTCTCGAGCGCCATGTTCACCGAGTCTTTGAAGACAGCGGAGCAGTTTTTGTCCGTCGCTGGCTCCGATTGCGGCATCGCCAACATCAATATCGGCACGAGCGGCGCAGAGATTGGGGGCGCCTTTGGGGGCGAAAAGGACACCGGGGGGGGGAGAGAGGCTGGGAGCGATGCTTGGAAGACCTATATGCGTCGGCAAACCTGCACGATCAATGGCACCGACGAACTTCCCCTCGCACAGGGAATTGAGTTCGGTTAGGTCGAGCAGGCAGGCCCTCGGTACCATGGGGACATGATCGGAAGCCTGACAAAGAGATGGTCAACAGGACTCTCCGTCGTCCTTCTTTCAGGCTGCGGCAACAGCGGGCCCGTGGGATCTCCTCCCGTTGACTCCGCTTCGATCGCAACAGACTGCGCTGCCTGTCACCCCGCCATCACCGAATCCTTCGCCCGCCACGGCATGGCCAATTCTCTCGGTCCTGTGAGAGGTCTCACGGCGGCAGACATCACAGACGAGAGATCCGGTCGCCGCTTCGTCCTCACTCCTGAAACGACAGCCGGCACCTCCGGCACACTGGAATTGGTGACTCCGGGGGGAGGACGTCGAATTCAAACCGTGGTCGGGAGAATTGGCGCCGGAATCAAAGACACCTCTCTCATCACGGTAGAGATGGACGGGCTGACGAACCGGCCCACGGGGCATCTGTTTTTCGCTCCACTCGAATTCATGACCGAGAAGGGATGGGAACTCGCTCCCTTCGCCATGTTCAATCCGCACCACGACCCTGCGCTCCCTCTGACCAAAGAGTGCCTCTCCTGCCATACCGACACACCCCTTTCGTCTCTCCCGGGGAGCACTTCGGAGGCCGTGTTTCCAAGACACCTGTTCGGTGCCGAGGCCTTCGACCACCTCCAACCTCTCACCTGCGCCACCTGCCACGGAGACCCCTCTTCCCACCTTGACGCCCTCCAAGGGGGACTCGACCCCTCCCACCCCTCCGCAGCCATGGAACCACTCGGGCGAGCCTCCACCCTTCAACTTCGCAACCTCTGCGCCCGGTGTCACTTGGAGGGGGAAGCCCACATCAAACTCGAAGGCCCTTCCGACAGGGATGCTCCGGACTCCTCACCCTTGTGGGGACGCCGACCTGTTCTCGTATCGGCCCAGCCGGACGACGACTTCCGTTTTGTGAGTCAGGTCGACCGACTTGCCCTCTCTGAATGCTTTACACAGTCGCCCGACATGACCTGCATCACGTGTCATAACCCCCATCTCTCCGTCGCCGATCAGGGCCCCGCCTCTTTTGACACCCGGTGCATGGTCTGCCACCCGGGAAAAGATACCTGCAGCCGATCACCAGCCCTTTCTGTGATGGACGTGACCGGTCGAGCCTCCATCACTCCCTCGGGCTGTGTCGACTGCCATCTTCGGCGAAGTCAGCCCTATGACCTGGCGCACGTTCAGACAGTGGACCACTGGGTGAGACGCCATACCCCTCTCCCTGCAACGACCACGCCACGCCCCTTCCATGACCTCGAAGGCCCCCTGGCTCTTTTTGATGACGGGTCCCTGTCGCAGGCCCTAGACACGACGAAAGGCCAACAATGGTCCAGAGGAGTGATCGCGATGGGTGAGGTGAAACGGAACCGACCAGAGAAAGCCGGTGAGATCCTTCAAACCTTCCCTTCCCCAGGCAGTCCTTCCGTCCATACTCCCGGGGCGCCGCCCCCTCTCGCCCCCCTCGAGAAATCCACGGTTTTCCACTTTCAAAGAGCCAGAATTCTCGCCGCACTCGGTGAAACAGAACGTGCCCAACTTGCCTACGGTGATGCTCTCCATCTCGACCCGACGCACCCCGAATCACGGCTCAACCGAGGCGAACTGCGCCTCCTCTCTGGTGACCTCCGGGGAGCCTTGGAGGATGCCGCCGCAGTGTTGATGGACCACCCAAAGTCTGAAAAAGCGTGGAATCTGAGAGCTCGGGCAGCGTCTCTCGCCGGTGACACAAGCGCTGCGGTTCACGCCCTCCTCCAATCCGCTGCTCTCTGGCCATCGGATCCGGCCGTGTGGCACCAGGCAGGGAAACGCCTCCTTGCCTTGGACGAATGGGAAGCGGCCGTCGAAACTCTTGCCCTTGCGCACCAACTCGATCCTCTTTTGCCCGGCTTAGCGGAAGATCTCGCCGTTGCAAAAGCCAAGACCGAGGACAGGTAGGGAGGCGAGCCCTGCCCTGAGTCCGTACACTACATCGCCATGGACGATCGCCTCCGACAACTCGTGAGAGATCTTGCAGACGGCACCGTCTCTCCTGAAGACGGATTCAACAGTCTGGTCGATTTTCCTTCCGAAGACCTCGGATTCGCTTGCCTCGATCATCATCGCGTCCTGCGGCAGGGCCTTCCCGAAGTGGTCTACGGAGAGGGAAAAACCCCCGAACAGGTTGTCGCCATCGTTGCCCGGCTTAAACAAAAGGGTCATCCCGTCTTGGTCACAAGACTCGACGAGGAAACCTACCGATCCTGCGGTCGCGACCTCGACGCCGGACACGAGATCCCCGGCCACTACGACTCTCTTTCTCGACTTTGGACATGGAACGAAAAAACCATTTCACCAAGAGGAGAAGGTTCGATCGTCGTCGCCTGCGCCGGAACCTCTGACCTCCCCGTCGCCGAGGAAGCCTCCCTGGTCGCCGAGGCCTTTGGAAACAAGGTCATTCGACTCACCGACGTCGGAGTCGCCGGCCTCCATCGCCTCATGGATCGGATGGACGATCTTCGCCAAGCAAGGGTGGTGATCGCGGTCGCAGGCATGGAAGGCGCCCTGCCATCAGTGATCGCTGGACTGGTGCAGTGTCCTGTCATCGCCGTGCCAACCAGCGTCGGGTATGGCACAAGTTTCGGAGGAATCGCCGCGCTCCTCGCCATGCTCAACAGTTGTGCCTCCGGAGTTACCGTCGTGAACATCGACAATGGTTTTGGGGCCGCCTGCGCCGCAACTTTGATCAACCAGCCCCTTTCGACTCCCGCCCGGGAACAGACCTCATGACCCGCCACCTTCATTTCGATTTAGTCGGCGGCATCGCGGGAGACATGACCGTTGCCGCCCTGGCGGACGTCGGCGCAAACCCTGAGGAACTCCTCCGCCTCCTCTTTGCCTCGAACCTTGACCTGCCCCTCGCCGACGTGCGTTTTGAAACCATTCAAAAGGACGGCCTGG
>JAZALG010000112.1:0-7880 GCA_036229545.1 Planctomycetota bacterium
ACCTCACCGCCCGTATGGGAGGTCAAGTCCGAGGCATTATTGCAGGGGGACTCTTTCTCCTTCTTCCCGCAGGACTCCACCATGGATTGCTCGTGAACTATGAGACCATTGCGCTCCCGGCAGTCCTGCTCCTCACCCGCAACATACTTCTCAAAAAAAAATCAGGTCTCGCGACGGGCATCTTCGCAGGCCTCGCAGACTACGTAGCCCTCACACCACTGGTCTTCACGGCACGCTCCTCCTCCACAAACCCGTTCTGGCGAAAGGCATGCCTAGGAGGCTTAGGAGTTACTCTCTTTCTAATCGCAATCTCAAGATTTCAAGCGCCCGGATCTTGGTCGGAAACGCTGGGCCAGGCAACTGGAGCATCTTTTCTGGCAACAGATTTCTCGCTCCAAAACTGGCTCGGTTTTGGAGGAAGTTCACTGTGGGCACTTTTTGGATGGGCTCTTCCTCTCGCCAGTTTGGGCATCGTCATCCTGTGTCGTCATCAAGGAAAGACCCGAAAAGTCCTAAGAGTGTTGCTCCTGACGGCTCTGTTCAACGTCACGGTCTTCGCCCACCACGCCACCACCCATGAACACTATTGGCTCTTTTTCGCCCTCCCCGTCGCATTGAGCATTGCTCTCCTTCCTCTTCCCCCACTACACAAGAAATACGCCGTTTCAAATGCACTCCTGGCTCTTCTTGTCATCGGACTCGGGTTCATCCAGGCCAAAAACGAGTGGGACACTTGGGGAGCGACCAAGCAAGCCGACCGCGCCGACGCATTCTCCCAGGTTGCCGATCCAGACCTGATCTACCTCCATCCGGACGGGCTTCCCCTCGTCTTTCTTCATCGAGCACAGCGCCACGCCGTTGCCAGGGAGGTCCGCAGTCTAAATCAAGCAAAAGAACTCGTTCAGTCCTACAGAGAACAGGTGGGATTAGATGGGATGCAAGCCGCCATCTTTCTCGAACGCGGCCGGCCTGTTCCTCCATGGCTTGCGGCAGTGACCACTCCCGATGAAGATTCCGGGCTTTTCACATTCTGGGTGCTTGAGAAGACTCCCTAGCCGCCAAAGCCAAGCGTCGCTCGAATCACTTGGCGAGCCAAGACCGGGTTTTTCTTCAACCGCCTGATTGAATACGCGTGCCAATCTCTGCCATAGGGGACGTAAATCCGTACTCGGTGACCATCTTTCAGCAGTTTCTCCGCAAACCGTGGACGAACTCCCATCAAGCACTGAAACTCATATCGCCCCTCCTCTTCGGCGGGAAGAATCAGGTTTCGCTCAGCCAACAGCTCCGTGCACTGGCCCTCAAGATTTTCATCATGGGTCGCAAGGGCAACAAACGCCCCAGCATCGAGCAGGTCCCTCGCCACACGAACATAATTCGCTGAGATGTCCCGATCTTCCGTCCACGCAACTGAAGGTGGCTCGAGGTAGATCCCTTTGACCAAACGAACATCGAGAGCCCTAAATTCCTGTGCGAGGTCCTGCGCATCCTCTGCAGTACGAAACAGGCGCGCCTGGAGAACACATCCCAGGTTGTCATGGGAACCTCGCACCCTTCGAAAAACATCGAGCGTCCCGCCCACGGTCTCATACTCCTCCATCTCAAGGCGGACCCGTCGTCCCGTAAGAGACGCTGTTACACAAAGTTTTTCGAGTAACTTCGCACAGAGATCCTCATCGATTTTCAGCCCAAGGTGTGTGGGTTTCACACTCACGGGAGTGTCGTCATCAATGTCCGCGAGGCTTTCCAGCGCCAGATGGTATTCCGCTGCGGCGCTCTCCGCCGCAGCGCTGGACTCAACATTTTCTCCAAGAACATCGAGAATCGCCCCAAAGCCCTGTTGCTGACATTCCGTGATCCGACTCAGCGCTTTGGTAAGACTGTCGCCTGCAACATACCGCCGGCCCACGGTCCAAAGGACGCGCCGCGGAATCAGTGGAAGGACACTAAGAACGAAACGATCGAACAGTTTCATCTGCAGAAACGACCCGTTATTTCCCGATTTCCAGCCGTGCAGCACAGAGGTCTGGGATGTTTGGGTTGTCGTAAATCTTGCGCTGGACCCGAGCAATGTCGTAGTCCGTTCGGAGAAAACGAATCACCCTGTCTTTGACGATGACACACGATGACCGAGGATCACCATCTCTCGGTTGCCCCACTGAGCCCACGTTGACGATGGCCTTCCCTCCGTCCCATTCATAACTGTAGTCCAATTGTGAGGGATCTCTAAATTTCAGGTCCTCCGTGAAAACGCCGGGGACATGGGTGTGACCGACAAAGCACAGTCCCTCAAACTGCTCGAAGATGTCCCGGATCTTATCCGGAATAAATACCACGTCCGTTTTCATGATGTACTCATGCACTGGATCTCTTGGTGAGCCGTGCACCATAAGCATGTCATTCTCTTGGTGTGCGAGATCCAACGACCCGAGAAACCGCCACCGGCTACGCTTTGATTTTGAAGAAAGCACGCCAGGCTTAAGCGTCCGTCGGTTGTATTCAATGACCTGTCGAGCCACAGGATTGAAATCCTGAGCAGACTGCATGAGAGCCTCATCATGATTTCCGCAGATCGTGAGTTCGCAGTTTTGCCTCACTAAATCGATACATCGTTCAGGGTCCGGCCCGTAGCCCACCACGTCGCCAAGACAGAAAATCCGGTCGACCCCCTCTTGTTTCAGACGCCGCAAAACAGCAGTCAGGGCCTCAATATTGCTGTGAAGATCAGAAATGATTCCAAAGGAGGCCATCGGCTATGGACCTCCGCGAATTTTTTTGCGCAACTGACTCACGACTCCTCGTACTCCTTCTTCGGCGGTTCCTTCTTCAAAGACAACTCCCGCGGCGTAGGAGTGCCCCCCTCCCCCGAATTCACGAGCGATCTGGTTCACATCCACGGCTCCCTGAGATCGAAGACTGCCCTTGACTCTTCCTCCATCGATCTCCACGAACAGAGCCACGACCTCCACCGACTCCCCCGAACGCATGACATCAAGAATCGGATCAGGTTCGAAATCCTCAACTCCGAGATCATCCATCAGGTGCCTGTGAATCTGTGCCCAGACAAAAGAGCCTTCGCACTCATCCGTCATCGTTCGGACGACGTGACCTAAGAGGCGAAGCGTCGCTAAAGGATTTGCCTGATAGATGGAGTCATAAATGGCCGGCAGATCCAGACGATGTTCCGCCAGTTCTGATGCAAGTTGAAGTACATCAACGTCAGTATTGGAATATCGAAACCACCCCGTGTCCGTGCAAAGTGAGACAAAAACGGCTTCGGCAATCTCGCGATCGATCGCTCCCTCGACGTGATGGATGTAATCCCACACGATTCGACCTGTTGCAGTCGCTTTCTCGTCGAGAAGATTGACTTCACCTGGGCCACCTCCCTCGCATGGGTGATGATCAATACAAACCAGAGTGCCGGACGAGGCCTCCACGACGGCTTGCATTCGGCCCAGGCGAGAAAGACTAGACAGGTCACACACAACCACAACTCCTGCCTTTTGAATGAGCACGTCATGGCGATCTGGGTCGTAGACCTCATATTTCGATGCTGCGGTCATAAACGTGTAACGCCGACTCAGCGGCTCTGACAAGAGCGCAAGTACCTCGACATCCTCTAACTCAAAATGTCGCCGGAGCGCAGCAATGGCTCCAAAAGCATCTCCATCGGCGTCCCGGTGCCCGGTCACAACAACGGAGACCTCCTTTGAAAAGCACTCTCGAAAGTCGTCGAAACTCTTTGTCATTCTGCTCATCATGAAGTCCTGTTCGTGAAGGACTAGGGTACCAAGGCCGCTCGCTGGAGGCTTTGGAGCGGCTTCATTTTCGCTGCTTTTTCCCCGTGAAGAAAGGTCTCAAGAATGTCCACTTGGGCTGAAAACGCCCAGTGAACGAGGTCTTCCGCAGACATGGCCTCACAATCATCCGGGGCAGGGCCAACAAGCATCCCATGTGCCGGCGACCCCGCTTGAAAGTCGGCGGGGCCTGGGTCAAACCCCAAGGCTCTGAGCCCTCCTGATGTAGCGGCCTGAAGAATGCACAGGGGGTCAACCTCTGGACGGTCCTGCAGTAGCCTCCCAATCTCCCCGACCAGATCCACCTCCTGATTTGAGGCGGCTGAGTCAGTACCTAAGGCAAGGTTGATGCCGACTTCGGTGAGTTCGTGCAGACGATGAGGAGGGCGTTCAAAGTGTTGGTGAGTTCCGTGGCAATACACGACAGAGGAACCACGACGTGCTAGGAGGTCGAGGTCCTCGCGATCTAGGTCATTTCCATGCACAACAAGGCAACCCGCTTTGAGGAGGCCCAGTTTCTCTGCATATTGAATGGGGCGCATCCCCGGGACACGAGAGAAGGGCAAGCCGTGACCGAGTTTCTCCAAGAAACCTAGAAAGGGGCCATCGCCGTGAAGGAGAAAACGGGTTTCTTCGACCGACTCTGCCAAGTGCATCGCGAGGGGGATCTTCCTCCTACCAGCAGCTCGCGCGATTTCCTCGAGAACATCCTGATGAACGGAGTAGGGAGCGTGAGGTGAAATCCCAACATCGCGTTGTGGCCCTGAGAGTTGCTCGAACCACTCCAATGCGTGCTCAAGGCGACGGCGAGCCACTCGGTCGGCCACTCCTACGACCTCAAGATAGGAAACACCTGCCATGCCAGAACGACGCCGTACCTGCGTGGTCTGTCCACCGGAAGCATCGATATCACCCAAAGACACAACCCCTCGCTGAACGAGGCTTGAAACTTCGTGATGAGCTGATCCCTCAAGATCCTGACCTACCTGCCTTGCTTGGCCAACACGAGCGAGCCAGTCTGGAAAGGTGCCCTCCGCAGGCAAACTTCCAGCACTGGAAAGATCGAGATGGGCATGAGCATTCACCAATCCGGGAAGAAGAACTCCGTCCACGCACTCTTCACCGTTCTCGCCCTCTTCCAGGGAGCGGGTCTTTCCGCCCCACACCGTCCAAGTCGCAGGGGACACAATGCGCCCATCACCGGCCAAAGCCACTCGAACAGACAGTCGGAATCGCGGTCGCCGGATCAGAAGGCTTGGTTTTTCATGGAAAGGGTCACGTCGTCAATGCGCACTTGCCGAAAATTGGTCGAGAATTCGTCGTGCAGTCCATCAATAGAAATCTTGAATCGCAGGAACTGGTTTCCATCGTGAAATGCACGTGCAGATTCAGGGGGGGCAACTCCCCCCGTTGGGACCACCGTCAATCCACCATGGGCCATTGGAACATCTGTCTCTTCGACTTTGAAAACCCTCAACGCTGCAGGATCTACAGCATGGATTAGAAAGAGTTTTTCTCCTGCAGCATCCTTGTCAAAAGCTACCGCTGAGGGAATGAAGCCCTGGTATGGGGCCGCTGAAACCTGGAGACGGGCTAAGCGCTGGGACGCAGCAGTGCACTGTCCCTCAAAACCTGCCACCAGAGTGACTTCATAGAGCAGTCCCGCCGTTGCATCAACACACCAAAGAAGGTCGTTGTCCACGTCGTACGCCATTCCCGTCACATGCATGTCATACACAAGTCCGTCAAGGAACGGGTCAGTACTCGTCACGATCACGCGGTGAAGCGCAACGATCGATGCGGAAAAATCCGTCGTTACAGTGCTTGAAATGGGGTCGAGTTGGGGGATCACAGCCAAGCGGTTGTTCACGTTGTCCGCCAAGGCGAGTTGGTCTCCAGAGATGGCCGACATGGCACCGTTGTAGATCTGTGCTGGCGGAAGTGTGATGGTGCGAAGAAACGTGATGGGGCTGACAGTCAGATCAAAGACATGAATCTTCCCGGTCAGTCGTTCCAACAAGAAGAGTTCCAAACCGTCTACCGCCATAGAAACGACGTCGAGTTCGTCGTCGCCCACGCTGGGGATCGTTGGCAAATCAAGCGTGGGGGTGGTCCCGTCCGGTAAAAGGGTTACCGGGTCCAGGCGGTGAATCTGAGTCGTGTCACGCCCTGTGCAATAGAGCAACACACTGCCGTCATAAACCAAACCCGTCCGAGCTGAAATCAGATCTGCCGGTTCAAGGAACCTCGTATTCACAGATGCTGAGTCGAGGAATCCAACATCATTCAGTTCGATTGAATTGCACTCGATCTTGAAGGGAGGATTATCAAAAGTCCCGGCAGGAGGGGGAAGGGTTGGGTCTCCCACCACTCCGTCTTCACCAAACACCCATGCAAAAGACTCTTCCCCGCTCCCAATGTCTGCCTTGTAGTTCACCGCAATTCCGTCGAAATGTGGGTTGAGAATCTGAGTGTCAAAGAAAATGCTTTGACCCACCCCCTGTGGCAGACCAAACATCCGTCCCACATCAGATGCGGTGACCGCCGGTTCCGTGAACGCCGCTAAGCCACTGACATCCACTGAGTCGTCCAGGGTTTCAATCCGAATATACCCTCCACCACCCTTGCCACCTCTCCCATTCGGTGTTGCCTCATTCGGAGCGGGGTCCGCAAATCCTCCTCCAGCACCACCATCCGCCGAAATCACCGCTCCGGTGAAGACCTGTAGATCATCACCGTATCGAAGCGTAAGCCTCCCGCCGCCTCCTCCTCCCCCACCAGCGACTCGGACTGCAGGAGGTTTCGTCACACTCCCGCCAACACCCCCTCCAGCAAGGATTTGAGCTGCCGGTCCGAGTTCCACATTACCAGCACTTTCAATCTCAAGGACACCCCCGCCACTTCCACCCCCGGCACCAGGGATCAGTTCGGGACGATCGGTAAATCCGGCCTTGACCGTCCCCGTAACAGACACTCCTGTGCCCCCACCTCCCGCGCCCCCCATCCCAGGATGTGGAAGAATAGTGCACTGGATGACCTCGGAATCGGAAAGACCGGGACCATCGACACTGCCTCCGGGAGCACCGCTGTTAAGGTCGATGTCGAGCGTATCCACCACAATATGGTCGACATCGATCGTGTCGGTTCCGTCAAAAGCACCAATGTCGAACAGCCAGCCATCGCTATCGCTTCTCACGACAACCTGGGCCCCTACGAGATCTGCGCCTGCAAGGCCCGAGAGGAGCGTCCCCGTCAACTGCGAAAACAACACGAGACGATCGATGCCCGAGGCAGTCGAAGTCACCGTGAAGTCGCCCACGATCGTTTGGATTCCACCTGCCGCCCCAGGAGACTCGTTCAGGCTGATCCCGAAACTCGATGCACGCTGGTCCGTTCCAGGGTCTGAAGCGGGTCCATCGTTTTCTCCTACTACGCCTACAGCAACTGCACCTCCACCCCCGCCGCCCCCGCCCTTCGTGTCAATCGCAGCAGCATTGACAACGAGGTAGGGCTCTGCTCCGGTCCCTTGCCGTCCAAAGGGAGCGCCGTCAGTCCCGGGGCTTCCTCTAAACCGCCCTACAAGATAACTATCTCCGGCATTTGCGATCGCAAGTGTCCCCTGGTTTTCAGAGACCATCTGAAGATCACCGGATGTGACTTCGAGAGTTGTTCCTGCTGCACTGGCTACCAAACTCTTGACGGTAAAGATCGCGTGATTCTCATCGATCTCTTGGTTAGCCGTTCCCGCATTCGAGTTGGCTCCTTGGTCATTAGCTCCAACTCCCGCGTTGGGCTGAAGAAGAATCTCCCCTGCAGTAACAGCTGCAGAAAGCACCGGATCGCTATTCAAGATTTGTAGATTCGTATCCAAATCTTCGAGTTTAACGGCGCTTGGGAGGGTGCTACTTCGGCCCGTCACACCGTTTAGTTTTGGGTCTCCATCTTCAAATTCAGTTGAGGTCCCAACTTGATCGGGTTTTTTCAGATTGAAGGCGATTGTCCCATCCTGCTTGAGCAGAAGTACATCTCCCCCGCTGCCACCGTTCCCAGAAAAAAGAAGCGCCTCAGCCCCTTCCTGCC
>JAZALG010000113.1:0-18885 GCA_036229545.1 Planctomycetota bacterium
TCGATGTCGAACTGAAAAACTGGCCCTGGCCATCGGTCGAGGAAGGAATGCCCCCTGAAACCGCCGTCCTCGTCGCTCCAGATCCCACCTCCATTGCCCCGCCACCCACGAGCGAAATGGAAAACTGGACAACCTGGGCACGCAGCGCTCGGCTCCGTGGGGTCACCCCGAAAAATCTTCCCGACCTCCCGCACATCGAGGACGGGAATACTCTCGACGAACTCCTCGCCGCCCTCGAAATCACCATCGTCTGCCACGGCCTCACAGAACCCGCCCCTTCCACGTTCTCTTCTCCAGTCGTCCTTCCTCGAGCCCCTGCCGGTCGAACAACAAAAGTTGCCCTGGAATCGGCCTGGGGATTTCTCGATCTACAACAGACCCATGGCCGGTTCGGCATCGCTGGACTGGGCTTTGATCCAGGGATTACCGCCCTCAATATCACCGCCATACTCGGCCTCGCCGAACACCTAGAAAGACCTCTGCCCGCCTGGGCGAATGAAGGACTCGACTACATCGTCTCCCTTCAAGGAACAGACGGTGCCATCTGGGAAACAGGCCTGAAGGTCTACACCACCTCCGTCGCCATCGAAGCGCTCATCAAGGCCGATCGACCTCAGGACCGGCAGGTCATCGAGAGAGCCCGTGACTTCCTGATCGTGGCGCAGGCAGATGAGGGAGAGGGCTACTCCTCTGAGGCGGACCCCCATTACGGCGGTGTGGGCTACGGTGGCGACGAACGCCCCGACCTCTCGAATACTCAGATGGCCCTCGAGGCCGTCGCCCTCACAGACGTGAGGACTGACCACGTCTTTTTTGAAAAAGCACTGAGTTTCCTTGAGCGATGCCAAAACAATGCCGAGACAGGGACTCATCAATGGCCGAGGGACGGGGGCGGATGGATCCAAACAGGAACAGACGGGGGCGGGACCTATATGCCCGGATCGAGTCCGGCAGGAGAGCAGCCCGTCGGCGAGGGTCTGTATGAAGCTCGCTCTTATGGATCGATGACCTATGCCCTGACCAAGTCGTATCTCCTCTCAGGCATTGACTCGACCGACCCCCGGGTAACCGCCGCAATCCAATGGCTTGGAACCCATTTCACCGTGGAGCACAACCCCGGTTTCACCCAACCGGGACAGGGCGGCGATGGCCTGTATTACTACTACATGGCCATGGCAAAAACGCTCGCCCTCATTCCCAACAAACGTTTCACAACCCCTGAAGGGGAGGTGATTCCATGGCAACTGACCCTCGGTCGTCACCTCGTGGACGAACAACGGACCGACGGGTCATGGATCAATGAACAAAGCGCGCGTTGGTGGGAAGGAAACCCATCTCTCGCTACTGGATACGCAATTCTCGCCCTCTTAGAAACAGAGCCATAGCCCCCTTTCTTGGCCCAGACTCCTCCCCAGCCATGTTCATGCAAGATCATGCCGACTTCTGCGATTTGGACGGACCGCGAGAGCGGTGTAATGTTTCCCAGCCATGAGAGTCTTCAATTTCGTACTCGCCACCACCGGCCCCACCTTCACCAACCTCAAAATATTGAGTCGCTACGCCTTCTCGGCCGTGCGGCACATGACACCACGCAAGTTCATCAACATCGTGAGAGTGGAGTGGTCCCGCATGCGGGCGAAGGACCGGGTGGGCGGTTTTCCGTACATCCTGAAAATCGAGTCCACCAATGTCTGCAACCAACGCTGCCCTTTCTGTCTTGATCGGGATCGGTCCAAGATCGAAGACGACGGACGGGGCTTTGGAAAGATGGATCTCAAATCCTTCCAGCAGATCATCGACCTTCTCGGACCAACAGCCCTTCGGCTGAATCTCTACGGCTCGGGCGAGCCCGTGTTGTACCCCGACATCTACGACATGATCCGCTACGCAGCCGACCGGAACATCGGCGTCACTATCAGCGCCAATCTCTCGGCATTCAAACCGGAGAACGCCGAAAAGTTGGTCTCCAGCGGACTTGAACACCTCATCGTCAGCTGCCATGGGGCGAGCCCGGAGACCTACGACAAATACAACGTCGGCGGAGATTTCTGGCGCACCACCGAGAACATGAAAGCGATCGTCGACGCCAAGAAGCGGCTCGGCAAAAAACTACCCTTCGTCGATTGGCAGTTTCTCCGCTTCTCCCACAATCAACACGAACTCCCTAAGGCTCGAAAAATGGCCGAGGAAATCGGCGTCAATGCCATTCGTTTCATCAACCCGAACATCCCCCCTGAACACAAAGAAGAGTGGCGCCCTCGGCGCGAAGATGAATTAACAGATCCGAATTCAGGCGAAGGCGCGGTTCAAGCCAGCCCGGGAGCCTCCATCGCGATCGAAGATCAAGCCATCGCTCGAGGCGAGCAGGTGGCCCAGAATGGCCAATCTCCCCAGGCCGACGTCCAGGCCTGTTCCTGGCTCTATCGAAGCATGTTCTTCAACTGGGATGGCGGCATTCTTCCCTGCTGTGACGGGACCACTGAACCGAGCCATGATCTGGGAGAATGGGGGACCTTCGTGTCGGGGACACGAAAGGAGTTTGGCTCCTTCTGGAACGGCGACCTCTACCGCTATTTGCGCCGGGTGGCCAACTTCCAGGTTCCACGGGAGGAGATGGACATGACGTACACCTGCTCCTCCTGCATCAAGCCCCATCTCCCCTTCATTCTGTACGAGCGCGGTTTCAAACTTCCCAAGAAGACCGAGCGCCAACTCCTCAAGACCGAACCCACTCTCCCAGAAAAGCGGGAGCGTTGGATGAGAGAAGGCGTCACCGAGAGCGGCCACGTTGCCGGAGACGACCGATCCGGGCAGTAGTTTCCTGCCCGAAAATCGCGGTCAGGGGTAGAGTCCCCGCATCTTCGTGGCGTACGCGACGCGGTTGATCCCCTCCATGTAGGCAGCCAGCCGCATGTTCGTCTGTGCCGTCTCCGATCGAGACAACACGCGTTGGAAAGCAAGTTCCATCATGGCCTGAAGCCGCTGGTTCACGTCTTCCTCGCTCCAGAAATAACCCATCCGATCCTGAACCCACTCGAAGTAACTCACGACGACACCTCCCGCGTTGGCGAGGATATCGGGAACAACAAAGATCCCCTTCTCATCCAAGATCGCGTCGGCCGGAGCCGTGGTCGGGCCGTTGGCCCCCTCGACGATGATTTTGCAATCCAAGGCGTCGGCATTCTCAGTCGTGATCTGATTTTCGGCGGCACAGGGGAGAAGAATGTCGCAGGGAAGCGTGAGGATATCTGCCCCGGAGACCTCATCACCCCCATCGAACCCCTTAAGTCCTTCCCCCTTTCCTGCATGTGCGAGGAGAGCCGGGATATCCAGACCCGTCTCAGAAACGATTCCGGTCTTGCTGTCTGACAAAGCCTTGATGGTCACTCCCATCTCGTGGAGCAACAGCGCAATGGTCCCCCCCACATTTCCCGCGCCTTGAACAACGACCGAGGTCTCAGACAACTTGAGTTTTTGGACTTTGCAGGCTTGGATCACGCAGGTGAGCACCCCTCTCCCCGTGGCTTCCCGTCGCCCCATGGACCCACCCAATCCCCAGGGCTTCCCGGTGACGACTCCCGTCACCGTGTGACGGTGATGCACAGAATAGGTGTCCATGATCCACGCCATGACCTGCTCGTTGGTGTACATGTCCGGCGCCGGCACGTCCCGCTCCGGCCCGATGATGTCCATGATGGCTGAGGTGTATCGTCGGGTTACCCGTTCGATCTCCTTGAGAGACATGTCTCGGACATTGCAGCACACCCCGCCCTTCGCCCCGCCGAAGGGGACGTCGACAATCGCACATTTCCACGTCATCCATGCGGCCAGAGCTCGGATCTCATCGACATTCACATAGGGTGAGTAGCGTATTCCCCCCTTGCAGGGTCCGATGGCTGAGTTGTGCTGCACCCTCCAGCCCGACAGAACCTCAAAACTCCCATCATCTTTCTGGAAGGGGATGGCAACCTTCAGTTCCTTCTCAGGGGCCTTAAGAATTTTGTAGAGACCCTCGTCAAGCCCCAGAATCTCTGCGGCCTTGTCGAAGCGTTCGAGCATCGCCTCGAAGGGATTGTGTTCAGGAGCCTCCCGGACAGGAGAAGTCGATGACCTCGCGCTCGTCGGCATTGATTCAATCTCACGACGGAGGAGAAAGTGGCATGGAAGCCCCGTGCCTGAGGTTTCCACCCTACAGAGGCAATCGCCCTTCCAAAACTACGGAAATCAGCTGGTTTTTCACCTGTCTCGCGTGACCTCCCTTCTTGGGAATCACGTCTTAAGGACGAAGACGATACAGCCACACCCCGTCGGGATGGAGAAGAAGTGGGTCTGCCTCACACTGCCTTTCCACAGCCGTTGCCAAATCTGGTGAACTCTCTACCGGCCAGTTCACAAGGAGAAACATCGTGGCATCAGGCACAGTCTCGAGAGCCTGAGAAAAGTCACCCTCGGTCTCCACGCCCCCACGAATTTTACGGTCCGAGTAAAAGGTCACCTCGGGAAGCCGCATCACATAACCCGCCGCGTGGGGCAGGAGAACATTGGTGGGATAATTGGTCAGGATGATCTCCTCGGGATCCGTCGCCTCCGCGATCAGTTCACCCAGAAGAGATGGTGCCCTGTCCCCCTGTTTGAGAAGGGCACCCTGAGCCTCAAGCCCCAAAAACACCAGGATGGCGGCCCCCGCCAGAGCCATCCCCGGTCGTACGCGCTGCAAAGACAGGGCGACAGCCGCCGCCAGGGCTGCCGGGAGACCGAACAGCCAGTAACTATGCACCACCGCGCCTGTGGGGAAGATCAGTGCGTGCACGAGAGGTGGAGCCACCAGCATGGCAACGAGGCCTTGCCCCTTCACGGATCCAGGCCGGAGAGAAGGGGGAAGAAGGCGGCCGCAAGAGACGGCAAGGGCGGCGGCGAGCAAGCCGGGCCAGCCCGGCATGAGCGTCATGGTTTCTTTCCACCAGCGAGACAGGTGTTCCGCAAAAACCGCCGATTCACTTTCCCACTGGCTCCCGATGCGGATGGACGCCGCATCAGAGAGGCGATCCCATGACATCTCGGGAAGAGACGTCAGCCACCACGCCCACCCTCCAAAAAGGAGCAGCGGCAAGACACACAGGCCGAGAGCGTCGCGCCGTCGGCTGGAATCTGTCACGCCCAGATGAATGCCGCAGGCCAGGGGGGCATAGAGTCCGTACCAGTCGAACCCCGACGCTGCCACGGAGGCAAGGATCACCGGGTACAAACTTCCCCCGCCGCGCCAACGAAGATAGGACCAGATCACAAGGAGGGACAGGGTGAGAACAACGGGGCCCTGAGGATCGGGATGAGCCCCGTAGACAGAAATCATGGGCATGGCCGCAAAAAGAACGGCTGCGAGCCCCCCCGTCAATCGATCAGAAACAGAACTGACCAAGGAAGCCAAGAGGAGGATCCCCAAGAGCGTCGCCACCGCCGGGACAAGCCGAGCTCGATCCTCGCGGTGGTAGGGCTCTCCCTCGGCTCCAAGAGCCCTGTTCACGAGGGCCATCGTCCATGTCAGGCCCGGGGGGTGATGGGCATAGACATCCGCTTCCTCAGAAGAAGGGGCCTTAACCGTGTTGAGCAGGGGGGCGCCGCCGAGGTGGGTAAGACCCCAGCGCTCATAATTCTGAGCAATGTGAGCGTACCGTGCCCCATTATGGCCCAGCATTTCCCGATGAAACGGCTCACCGAAGGTTTGCGACATCCCGAGTGCTGCCATCAAAAGCGCCAAGGGAACCATCAAGCGGACGACAAAATGAGGGTCAGTCGGTTTGACCATGGGTATTCCGAAATTCCTCGGTTCGAACAAGACGGGTGAAACTCTTCCCTTCCCGAACGCCCCGCCGAAAAACTTTTCAGTGGGCCTCGGCCTGCACACCCACTGTCGCTGCGGTCACCTCCGGGAGAGGAGGAAAGTCCCCTTCTAGCACAACATCGATGAGCAAACAGGCCACATCTTCGTTCCCTGGAAGACGCCCTATTTTCCGTGCGTCTTTCTCCGTACAGATCAGGAGCGACGTTCCCGCCTCCGCACGCACCTTCGCGAGATCTGCCGTTTCAAAAGCGTGGTGATCGGAGAAAGCCGACAGGCCCGTCACCCTGGCGCCGAGGCTTTCGAGGGTATGGCGAAAACCCTCAGGAGCAGCAATCCCGCAAAAAGCGAAAACCTCTCGACCAGCAAGAGATTCCGGTGGAATCAATTCACCCCCCGCGACACTTCGCCATCCAAGGGGAACATGGCGCACCTCCAGCAGGGATGCCCCACGGTTGTAGGTTCTGAGTCGGTGCACCACTTCATCACGTCGATCATCGGACACAGCGTCGGCGTGAGAAAGCACGAGAACATCGGCCCGCGAGATGCTCGAAGGCGGTTCGCGAAGGCCGCCAGCAGGGAGAAGCCAGCCACTTCCAAAAGGTCGACGGGCATCCACCAAAATCACTTCCATGTCTCGCTGGAGGTGTCGGGCGTGGAGGGCATCGTCCAAAATGATCAAGTTGCACCCGCGGCCCACGGCTTCCCGTGCCCCGGGAAGTTTGTCCGGAGCCACAACAATCTCCGCATCCGGACAGCGCTCTCTCAAGAGCATCACCTCTTCGGACAAGCCATCCGCAGAGGCCTCCGCCCCATGGCCCGTTGACACCACTCCAACCTTCCGCCCTGCCTCCACTCCCATCCTGGCAAGGAGCACAACAAAAGGCGTCTTCCCTGTTCCCCCTACCGTCACGTTCCCGACAGAAACTACGGCCGCTCCCACGGACCGGGGCCGAAGCAGGCCCGCATCGTAGAGAGCGTTTTTCACCACCACGATGAACAAATACACCATGGCCAAGGGCATCAAGACCACACGGACCAGCAGAGTCCACAGGTCGTCGGGACCGGACACGAGTCGACGGCTGAGAGATGGAGCCATGTTGTTGCGAGAGGTCAGCGGGGTGTGTGCTCTTCGGTCTGTGCGTGATCCTGCAAATCGGACCCTCCGGAAACATCTTCCGTTCCGGAAATCTCTTCCGCAGGAGATGGCTCAGTGTTCACGCCGAGGACTTCTCGCGCAAGAGCCATGTAGTCCTCCGCGCCACGAGACTCCTCATCGTAGTCGAAGATGGTCATTCCATGGCTCGGAGCTTCGGCCAACTTGACGTTGCGCCGGATCACCGTTTCCATCACCACGTCGCCGAAATGCTTCTGGATATCTTCCATGACCGCCTTCCCCAGATTGGTCGTCGGATCATGGCGACAGGAAAACATGCCGGTAATCGCCAAAGATGGGTTGAGCCGATTCTGAATCAGCCGAACCACGTCCATCAACTTCCCGAGACCCTGGAGCGCAAAAAACTCTGCCTGGATCGGGACGAACACCTCATCGCAGGCCACCATGGAGTTGAGTGCCAGCAATCCGAGGCTCGGTGGGCAATCCACCAAAACGAAGTCGTACGCCGGCGCCCGCGTTTCGTTGTCCTCGTCGAGCGCGTTTCGGAGGATCACTTCTCGCCCCAGTTCACTGGCCAATTCGACTTCGGCTCCCGCAAGATCCACGTGGGCAGGCAAGACCTCCATCCCATCCACGCCGATCGGACGGGCTGCCTCCGCTACGGTGGTTCTGCCATGGAGGAGTTCGTAGAGGTTGGGTCCTTCCTCGTTGGGGTCGCAGTTCACGTGCACCGTAAGGTTGCACTGAGGATCCAGGTCACAAATCAGTACACGCTGTCCAAGTTTGGCGAGACCCGCGCCTAAATTGACCGTCGTCGTGGTCTTTCCCACGCCCCCCTTTTGATTCGTGATCGCCACGCGACGTGTCCGTGTCATGATTCTCTCCCCGTGATGTCCGGCTCGATGCGTCTTCTCTCGGATCGCCCCTCAAAACACGTCTCCTCGAAGACCTGCCAGAAAAACGAGCCGAGATCTAGGATAACGCCATTCACGGACCGATTCTTCCGGAGAAGCAAAACTTTGAACGAAGCCTAAAAGACCTTCGGCAGGCTAGAATCCCGAGCCATGACGAGTATTGCCAAAGAACTCTACGAGAAATCGATCGACCACGTCCGGCGTGGGCAAGTCCGACAGGCACTGACCGCCCTCCTCGACAGCCTGGCTATCGATCCGACCTATGCGGACAGCCTCGAATCCGCCAGTCGCATCTGTCACACCCTTGGGTCTCCTGAAGACGCCCAACTCTTCGAAGCCGTCGTTCGTCGCCCGGAAGACACCGAGGCGCTTTTCAATCTTGCCTATCATCTGATTTCCCAGGAGCGACCCGACGTGGGAGTGGCTCTCCTCGAAAGATGCCTCCAGGCAGGCATGGAAGGTCCGGCAGTCCGGCAGGAATTGGCCTTCGCCCGATTTCAAATGGGAGATTTTAAAGACTGTCGCGAAATCCTCGAGCCTCTGCTCACAGATCCTGAACTCGCCGACACAGAGCAGCTCGACGTCCTCTTCATCGTCGCCGAAGCCGCCATGTACGACGGGGACCGCGACGCCTGCCTCAAGGCACTTGAAGCCGCCGAGAAACACATTCCTACGGACGAACAAAGGGCTCAACTCGACGGACTCCATCACCTGATCGGCCGATCCATGCACTGGTCTCAACTCGACGATCTGGATCTACGGCAATGGCATTTCATCCAGCACGCAGGAGTCATCCTCAAGGTCGCCGGAGGACTCGTGGAAGATGGAAGCCGGCAGGGCCGTTATGACGTCCTCCATCTCAAAGTGGACATGGTGGCGTTCTTAATCCAACGGCTCCTCCACCTTCTTCAAACTCTGGACGTGCCGATTGGAGCTATCGCCTCAGCCTCGAAAACCGCAGAGCCTCTCGCACGAGCCATCGCCATGGCAGGCAGCCTGTCTTACGTGGAAGCCCTCGACGACCACGCCGGTGCCCCGATCCTCCTCGTCGCGGGCAATGCCGCCGAATTGGGTCCCGTCGCTCCTCGGCTGTCGGCCCATAACGACGACCTTCGCCTCTTTTGCGTCCATCTCGACTGGACCAGAGACGAGGTGGTCTGCCCAGAGATCGTCGGCGTCTTGTCACCCCGAGCGATGCTCCCATGGGAAACGCGCTTTTCTCTGGAAGCAGAAACGGGAAGCAGCCAGCAGATCCCCGCCGACGAAAGGCCGGCCGAAGTCATCGCGAGCGAAGTCGTCGCCGCAATGGCGGAACTCCCTGACGATGAAGGCCAGGCGAGACAGGCCTTTGAAGGGATCTATCTTCCCCTGGCCCAAGAGATCCTCCTGGGAAACCATGCTCGACACCCCTATCGCCGTCGGTTCACCGCGGTCTCTCCCTGTCACGCAACGGAAGAGTAGCTCGACCTGCCGGACCAACCTTTCAATTCATCGAATTGCGTATCCTGTGCGAGACCATGAGGACACCCTCTTCTTCCCTCCGATCAGACCCTCACCCACCCCCCGCAGGCAGTGTGCGTGAAGCGGTGCGCGCCCTCTTGGAGTCTGTGACCAATCCCATCCAGTATCTGGGTAGGGAACACAACAGCGTCACCAAGGACCCACAGGACACCACGGGCCGAATCGCCCTGTGTTATCCCGATACCTACGAAATCGGATCGAGTCACAACGGGCTGCAAATCCTTTACCACGTCGTGAACTGTGAAAAAGATCTGGCCGCCGAGCGGTGCTTCACTCCCTGGCCTGACATGGCAGATCTCATGCGCCAGCAAGACGTGCCACTGTTCTCACTAGAGAACCATCTCCCGATCCGTGACTTCGACATCCTCGGCTTCACCCTCCAAACGGAGTTGACCTACAGCAATGTTCTCGAAACCTTGGACCTGTCGTGCATTCCACTCCTCGCGGAAGAGCGCTCGGACAGCGACCCCATCGTCATCGCCGGCGGCCACGGCGCACACTCCCCCGAGGTCCTTGCCCCGTTCATTGACCTGTTCACACCAGGAGACGGGGAAGAAATCCTCGTGCCTCTACTCCGTTTTGTGGCGGAAAAACGCCTAGGAAAAACACCTCGCCATGAACTCTTAAGGGAACTCGCCGGTTCGTTCCCCTGGGCCTATGTGCCAAGTCTTTACGAGCCGTGCTATGACGAGGCCGATCCGGTGAACGGGCCTTTCCGAGGTCTCCGCCCCCTCGTAGAAGAAGCGTCCGAGAAGGTCTCCGCAGCCTCTGTCTTCGACTTCAGTGCCACCCCCATGGTGACCCGCCCCCTGGTGCCCTACGCCAAGTCCGTTCATGACAAGGTGAACATTGAGATCATGAGAGGATGCACGCGGGGCTGTCGCTTCTGTCAGGCCGGCATGATCACCCGTCCGATGCGATATCGCACCGTGGAACAACTCGTCGAAGCCGCGGATGAAGCCATCGCCACAACGGGTTACAAAGAAGTCACCCTCACCTCCCTCTCTTCGGGAGACTATCCCTGGATCGAAGAGTTGCTTCGTGAGATGTCAGCGCGATTTACCCCTCAAAAGGTCTCCGTCTCCCTCCCATCCCTCAGAGTGACCGGGGAGTTGGCTCACCTCCCTGGCATGATCTCCACCGTGAGAAAATCGGGCCTGACCTTTGCCCCTGAAGTCGCGACTGATCGACTCCGCAAGATCATCAACAAAGACATTCTCAATGAAGACGTCCTCAAGAGCGCCAAGGCGGCCTATGAAGAGGGATGGGAGCGGGTCAAACTCTACTACATGATCGGAATCCCCGGAGAGAGAGAGGAAGACCTCACCGCCATCGTGGAGTTTGCAGATCAACTCTCGAAACTTCGTCAAAAGGTCACGGGGAAAGCCCCAGCCCACGTCAACGTGACTGTCTCGACCTTCGTCCCCAAGGCCTTTGTCCCCTTCCAGTGGGACGGCATGATGCCTCCGGACACCATCAAAGAAAAACAACGGTGGATGAGAGGCCTGAATCGGAACCGCCGTGTCCGCCTCAAATTCCATTCGGCCGAGCAGAGTTTCCTCGAAGCCATTCTTTCGAGGGGTGATCGTCGGCTTGCCCCGGCACTCATCGAGGCCCACCGCCACGGCGCCCGTTTTGATGCGTGGAGTGAGCACTTCAATCTGACGATTTGGCGCGACGCATTCGAAGCCACGGGCATCGATCCGGACGCTTTTGCTCTGAGGGAACGTGCAAAAGATGAAGTGCTTCCCTGGGATCATCTCGACATCGGGCCCGACCGGAATTTCCTGTGGTCCGAACGAGAGAAGGCTCGTGAACTCATCACGACGGATTACTGTGTCGGCAAGGTCTGCCACGTCTGCGGTGTCCCCCCATCTCTCTGTTTTGCAATCAAGCGAGACATGGGCCTGCTCAACAGCGAACAACAGGGCATCTTGAAAATCGATGAGGCTGGAGTCACGCGGGGGGTCGCAGGGATTGATCCCACTTCCCAGCGTCGCCTGACCGTGAAGGCTTCAGGGCCAACTCGAAAGGCACGACAGCCCGGCGTTAGCGCAGGCAGCCATTGACTGAGGCGTCTGTGGAGGCTGAAAAGAACTCGCCCGCACCTTCGACAGGCTGGTGGAAACGCGGCCCCTTCGCCCGGTCCTTGGGCCATTTTCCGGCTGTTCGAAAACGCTGGCTCAAAGGCGTGGCATGCGCTCTTCCCGCCAGCCTCATCGATGTTGCCGCCATTCCTCTCGTCATCAGGGCCATCCTGAACGGCATCACTGCCGAGGAGCCCATGCCCCTGTCAGAGGTCGGGATCCTGTGCGGCGCGATCCTGGTCTTGGGCCTCCTCAAGGGTGCCGCGAAATTTGGGATGCGTTTTTGGATCACAGGGGCCTCTCGGGAATTCGAGCGGCGTTTTCGCGACAACCTCTTTTCTCACCTGACTTCTCTGACCCCCCATGATCTCTCGAAGGTGAGAACGGGCGACATCATGTCCCGTTCGATCGCCGACCTCGAGGCTGTCCGCATGCTCCTCGGGCCGTCGGTGATGTACCTGCTCAGCGCATTGATCATCGTCCCCACTGCAGTGATCCTCATGTTTGTCATCGACAGTGACCTCGCGCTCATCATGCTGGGCCCCTTCCTCTTCCTCGCCGTGATCGTGAAGGTCGCGGCCCGACCCACCCAGCGGTGGAGTGAAACCCTCCAAGAACGGCTCGCCACTCTCTCGACCGTAGCCCAGGAAAACGTGTCGGGAATCCGTGTCGTCAAAGCCTTTGCCGCTGAAGCAAGACGGGGTTCCGATTTTCGTGCAATGGGCGAGGCCTTCTTGGACGCCAACGTCAAGTTGGCCACCCTCCGAGGGTTCACTTCAGCCGCTATCGCAATCGTAAAAGACCTCGGAGTCCTGGCCATCCTTTTGGTGGGAGGCTGGCACCTCGTTCAAGGCGATATTGCCCTGGGCGACTTTGTTCTTTTCCTCGACGTCCTGGGTCGCTCTCTCTGGCCTCTGATCGCAATCGGTTGGATGCTCGGACTCTATACCCGAGCGAAAACCGGCGCCCAGCGCCTCGAAGAACTTTTCTCCATCAAACCCACCGTGACCGACGATCAGGCAGAGAAAAACCTCGAGGTCACAGCCTGTTCTCTCCGGGTTAAAGAACTCTCCTACCGCTGGAACGGCAGTCCCACCCTCAAAGAGGTGTCCTTCACTCTCCCTGCCGGCAAAATCCTCGGCATCACCGGCAGAACGGGCTGCGGTAAAAGCACTCTGATCCAACTCCTCTCGCGGCAAATCGAACCACCCCCAAAGACGGTGTTTTTGGATGACCACGACATTGTCCACCTCCCTCTGTCCCGTCTGCGCGATTCTTTAGCCGTCGTTCCCCAGGACACCTTCTTGTTCAGTGAAACCATCTACGACAACATCGCCTTCGGGCGTGACGAAGCCAGTTCGAAGGACGTCGAACATGCCGCCACAGCGGCTCAGATCCACCACGAGATCGCCGAGTTTCCAGAGGGCTACAAAACCCTCCTCGGAGAACGAGGCATCACCCTCTCGGGAGGACAGCGGCAAAGGGTCGCCATCGCTCGAGCCCTTGCCGTCGACACACCGCTTCTCCTCCTTGATGACTGCCTCTCGGCCGTCGACACCGCGACAGAAAGGGCCATCCTGACGGGTCTTTCTGACGCTCTGAAGGGGCGAACCGCCATCCTCGTCAGTCATCGTGTCGCGGCCCTCTCCCTTGCGGATCGGATTCTTGTCTTAGATGAAGGAGCCGTCGTGGAAGAGGGCACCCACGAAGATCTCCTCGCCGAGGGGGGCCTCTACGCCGCCATCGAAGAACGACAACGCATCGAAGAGGAAATCGAGGAACTGTGAGCGACTTAGATCCGAGTCTCGACGACGTGGTGGGCAAGCGCCTGGACCAGAAACTGGTCTCTCGGCTGCTGACCTTCGCCCGCCCACACGCCGGGGCTATGTCCTTAACCGTCTTCCTCCTCATCGCGGGAATGGCCCTGCGCCTCCTGGGTCCATGGCTCATTCAGCGGCTTCTCGACGGCCCTGTCGACGAAGCATTTAAAAATCGAAACACGCCGGGCTTTGACAGCGCCCCCCTTCTCGACCAGGTGGCGGAGTTCGCAGGCATCTTCCTTCTCGTCACTTTGGCCAGCGGCACCGTCTTAATCTTCCGCGAATGGCTCATGGGCCGGACCGGCCAGCGCATCGTGCAAGACGTGCGGACCTTGCTTTTCGATCACATCCTGCGCCTTCCCCTGCGGTGGTTCGATCACCACAAGGTCGGTTGGACGGTCACCCGCCTGACCAGTGACGTGGACGCACTATCAGAGATGTTCACCACCGGTGTCGCCACCATCGCCTACGACATCCTCTTCATCATCGTCATCATCGCCGTCCTTTTCCTGATCGCCCCCACCCTTGCCCTCGTCCCACTCTGCGTCCTTCCGATCTTGATGTACGTCTCCTTCCGGTACCGCCTCAAGGCGCGACGCGCTTTTCGGGCAACCCGAAAATCACTCGCTCGGCTGAACGCTTTTCTCCAGGAGAGCCTCTCGGGGCTCGACGTTGTCCGCCTCTTCCACCGAGAAGAGACCTCACGCCGACGCTTTGAAAAGTTCAACGCCCATTACTACGACGACTACATGGTCACGGTGCGTCACTTCTCCTTGTTCTTTCCGACCGTCGAAACCCTCTCCTTGGCTGTGAAGATCGCATCGCTCCTCTGGGGCGCTTGGCTCATCATCGAGGGAAAAGTCACTCTGGGAGTCTTCGTTCAGTTTTGGATGTATCTCGACTTCGCCTTCGAGCCCATCCGTGAACTGGCCGAGCGATACAACATCCTCCAGTCTGCTGTGGCCGCAGGAGAGAGAGTCTTCACCGTTCTGGATGAGGATCCAGAACAGGGAAGCGACGACCCGCCCGAAGCCCTGCCCCCTCGGTCTTCTTCTTCGCTCGCCGTCGCCTTTGAGCATGTCCATTTCTCCTATGGCAAGGGACCCGAAGTCGTCCAGGATGTGTCCTTTCGCATTGCCCCCGGGGAACGGGTCGCCCTCGTTGGTCACACGGGCGCTGGAAAAACCACGCTCGCCAACCTCCTGTGTCGTTTCATCGACGCAGACAGCGGACAGATCCTCGTCGATGAAAAAGATGTCCAGAACAGCGATTCCCGATGGCTCCGCTCCCACATCGGTTTCGTCCAACAGGATGTCTTTCTCTTCAGTGACACCCTCTCGGCCAATATCGCCCTGGCCAATCCACAAATGACGAACGAAAAGGTGGTCGCGGCCGCCACGGCGGTGGGTGCCGACCGGTTCATTGATCGGCTCCCCGAACGTTACGACACCCGATTGTCTGAACGGGGCACCAACCTCTCCTCCGGGCAACGACAACTGATCGCCTTCGCTCGAGCTCTTGCGGCTGACCCTGACATCCTGGTTTTGGATGAAGCCACCTCCTCGGTGGACAGCGAAACCGAGGCCCTCATTGAGAAAGCCACGGCACGGCTGATGAAGGATCGCACCTGTCTTGTCATCGCTCACCGCCTCTCAACGGTTGTGAAATCCGACCGCATCGTCGTTCTCCACAAGGGACAAGTCCACGAGGAGGGGACCCATCAGGATCTGATGGCCAACAAAGGCCTGTACCACAAACTCTACCGCCTCCACCTAGCGGGATCCGGAGGGGAGTACCTGTAAAGGGGCCACGGGCGAAAATCTATTTCAGATAGCCCAGTTCCCGGAGTTGTTCGAGGGTCTCCGGTGAAAGTTCCACCGGGAGCGCCTCGCCTTTCCGGCTGGCCTCCAGAGAAGCCTGAAAGAGTCGAAGTCGGGTCACCATTTCCTCTGTGACTAAAGGACGGTCTGTCACTCGGTTATGCGTCTCGAGGGGGTCCACCGAAAGGTCGTAGAGAAGAAGGGAGTCGCTCGCCGGATATTCAACCAGGGCGTCCGTATCCCCCTCGATAATCTTCCATTTCCCCACCGTCAAAGAACGGCTTGCCGTAACGTTGCTCCCGACTTCTGCCCAGGCCTCACTCAGCAGGGAGGGAGCCGATCGATCTCCCTCCAGCAGGGGAAGCAAAGAGCGCCCCTGCATCGCGTCAGGCCTCGCGACATCCAGCAGATCCAACAGAGTTGGGGCAAGGTCGACATGCGAGACCCGTTCTGCAATGTGTCCCGGCTGGATTCCTGGCCCAGCCAAGACGAGGGGCACAGAAAGCATCTCCTCATGAACCGACCGGCCGTGCCCCACGAGGCCATGGCGTTCCCCGAAGGCCTCTCCGTGATCCGAGGTCACCACGACAATGGTCCGCTCACTCAGTCCCTGGGTTTCGAGGTGGTCGAGCAAATCTCCCAGGTGACTGTCCGCAAAGGACAACGCCGCGTCATACAGATCAACCATGTCTCGGATCTCTGACGCGGTGTAGGGCTCAGCCAGTTGATCCTCCAGAGTCCTTAAAACTGCGACTTCTGGAACGCGGCCGCCAGTGAACCGGCGTTGCGCCTCCTCCGGACCCCTGTAGTCGTGAACCACAAAGGTCTGAAGAAAGAGAAACCACGGCACCTCGCGATGTTCGTCGATCCACGACAGCGCCCTCTCCCAACTCTGGGCCTGAACGCTCTCCTGCACCCTTTTTCCCTGTCCACTTTCCAGGGCCCGAACAACATCTACGTGGTCGAAAGACCAGATCGGATCGAATTGGCTGTAGCCAGAAAATCCGTAGGCGAAACCGAAGTCCGCGTTGAGGTACCCCCCTCCGGTGAAAGCACGGGTTGCCCAGCCCTCGCGACTCAGGAGAGAGGCCAAAAGAGGCGTGGATGCCGGATCGATGGCGCGGGTGGGATGAATCGCACCGTGAACGGTCGGCCACTGACCGCTGAGAAGGGTGGCGTGAGACGGCAGGGTGTAGGGGGCAGCAGACTGGGCCCTTTGGAACACCACCCCCCTGTTCGCCAGGGAATCCAGCCGGGGCGTCGTTCCGCGGTCATAGCCGTAGACTCCCACGTGGTCGGCTCGGAGAGTGTCGATGGAAAGGAGCACCACATTGGGACGCGCTGCGCCTTCTTCACAGAAAATCTCTGGGACGGACAACGCAAGGGGCGGAGGACGCCTTTTTTTCCCGCCCCTCCCCGAAGACACTTCGCAACCGATCGACAACCGCACCTGCTGTCCGGCCACCTCTCTCGTATCGAGCCGCACGACCCGCCACCGATGACCATCATCCTCCAAGGTCACTCGCCCCAGCAGGACCCTGCCTAGAGAAGGTGCTTCCGCCTCGACAACCACTTCAAGAGGAACAAAGCCAGAAACTTTTCCGAAGGGCCGTGGATCGGAAGAGATTTCAAACCGCAAACCCCTCGCCTCCTGTGGAAACGTCACATCCCATGACAATTCCACACCCGCCTCGATCAGCCAGCCTCGGCGTTGGTCATTGGAAACCGTCACCATGAAGGGACGCTCGGCATCCGGAGCGCCAGGATCGATCCCCAGGGCAACAGCAGGACCCTTTCGATCTGCCCGGGTCCGGACGATCAACCGTTTCACCGCCACGGGCTCGTTCTTAAACTCCAGAGCAAGGCGAGGTCGAGAAACATCAGGCGTCCAGTTCACCAGATCCCGGCCCATTCCTGTTGCTGAGGGAAGCGCCCGAAGTCGCACAGGAGTCTCCGAGCCATCCCCTAAGTCAAACAGGGCTGGCTGCCCTCCCTCATACTGGATTTCGACAATGAGGAGTTGCTCGCCAACAGTGGGAAGCGTCCAGACGTGACGATCTCCCACCTTTCCGAGAAAACGCTCCTCCCGGTCATCGAGGAGAACGGAGGAGGGAAAACTCTCTCCCAGAGGAACAACGGGAATGACTCTTTTGAACACTTCGGACGAGGGCGGCTCTTCCGATGGGCCACAGGCTCCAAGACAGCACCATGCCACGCCCAACATGAACCGTCCGGCACGGTCGCCAAAGAATCCCGTCCGTGACGGGGAAGTCCGCCATCCTGTCACCCGTCCAGGTATCCCAACTGCTTGAGTTGCTGCAGAAGAGCGGGATCCACCTTCGACAGGTCAACCTCCCCGTCATCCCGAGGAACAATCGCCTCCCCGAGTTGATGAAGATGGCCCAGCCGTTGGCGTAGAAGGCCCTCCTCTTCGCCGTGAGAAGCGAGCACGTCCTTTGTCTCCTGCGGGTCATTCGCGAGATTGAACAGGGACCGTCTTTCCGGCTCGATCGGCTTCCCGTCCTTTCCAATTTGGACGTGTAACTTGATGTCATCCAAAAGCACCGCGCTCATCCGGCTGACGTGGGTGTCGAGTTCCAAGAACAGGAGCGATCGCGCCGGAGGGTTCTCCTGATCTGGGCCTAAGGGAGGCACCACCGCCATGCGAGGATCTGGATCAAGATCCACGAGGCGAAGGATCCACGGGGCAAGATCGACCAGGCTGACAGGATCGTCAAAGGTGGAACCCTCGGGCGTCGCCACGGAATGGGCCTCGGATTTTGGAAGGCGCGCGATCAGGGGAATGCGGGTGGTTGCGTCATAAAGAGATGTCCCATGGCCAAAAAATCCATGTTCACCGAATTCTTCCCCGTGGTCTGAAGTCACCACCACGAGGGTATTCTCAGCAAGCCCCGCCTGTTCGAGACTGTCCAGGACGTTCCCCACGAATGCATCGGCCATCGCCACGGTCGCCAGATAAAAGGCCATGTAGTCTTCGCGCACTGATTCGAGGTACTCCCCTTCTCCCTCGTTGAACCGGCGACGATCCACGTGGTGGAAAGGTCGTTCCTTCCCCTTCTTGTCGAACAGGTCGAAGGTCTCTTGGTAGGCACGACTCACCGCGTAGTTGTGGACAATGTAGGTGTGCAGAAAAACAAAGAAGGGCGTCTCGTCGTCCTGGCTGGAAATCCAGTTCGTGATCCGATCTGTTCCGTAGCGCTCGAGTTGGTCCATCTGAACGAATTCCCGTTCCCAGCCCATCGTCTGAAGGAGTTGCTCGCCGCGCACCGCGTCGTAGGCCCAGACCGGATCGTTGAGGCTGTAACGGTCAAAACCCTCTCCGAAGCCATAGCCGGATGACACATAGCCTCCTCCCGTAAACGCCGCGGTCACGTAACCGGCCTCGGCCAAAATCCCCGCCAGGAAGGGCGATCGTTCAGGGGTCAGTTTGTCATCCACATCAACCGCGCCATGGAAAGCCGGATACTGGCCGGTCAGCATGGAGCCGTGGGAGGGAAGGGTGTAACTGGACGTGGAATAAGCCCGGGTAAAGCGCAGGCCCTCGGATGCCAGGTGATCCAAGCGAGGGGACGGTGAAGGGCTCTGCCCATAGGCCCCCAACACATCCGGCCTCAGAGTATCCAGGCTAATGAGAACAATGTTGGGTGGTGCCTTCTTCTGGGGAGTGCGGAGCGTGGGGTGACCGATCACGGTAACGGGCAACTCACCCCCCTCCGAGGTAATCGTGAAGGACAGAGAAACCGCCCCTT
>JAZALG010000114.1:0-6058 GCA_036229545.1 Planctomycetota bacterium
GCGGAACGAGGAGAGGGGGCAGGAGTTGAGGTCGCTTGGGCTCGCTTGACGGATGGGGTGGCGCGGCTCTTGGCCTTCGCTGCGGAGAGAAATATCTCCCTTGGATTTGAGCCCGAGCCGGGCATGTTTATCTCTCGGCCAAAGGGCTATGCACAATTGCTTGAACGCCTGGGCAACGAAGGTGAGGGCCTGGGCCTCACCCTTGATGTGGGCCATTGCCTTTGCACCGGCGACCTTCCTGTCCCCGACGTCGTCAGGGAATGGGCGAGCCGACTTATTCAAGTTCAACTGGACGACACCCGAGAAGGGTTTCACGAACACCGCATGTTTGGTGAGGGGGACCTCGACCTTAAGGGGACGCTAGCCTCCCTTGAGGGGGCGGGTTACAAGGGGTTAGCGCAGGTGGAGTTGAGTCGAAATAGCCACAACGGTCCGGATGCCGCAAAGGCAGCTCTCCAGAGCCTGCGAGAGGCGAGATCTTAAGGATCAGCAGCTTCGAGCACTTCGTCGTCTGAAAGGAGGCGAGTGCTCTGTTTGGCGAGGTGGAGCACTCGGCCGATGCGATCCTCAGTTGCTTCAATGCCGTGGCGCTCGAGAACCCATGAGACATTGGACTTTCCACTCATGGGGCCGACGCGAATGGATTGCTCGAGCCCGAAGGTGTCTGCCGGCACACCCGAGTAGACGCGATTCGCAAGCCAGTTGTCGTTCTTGCGAAACGCCTTGATAACGGCGGCAGCGTGCACGCCGGTTCCTGTTTCGAACGCATCTTTTCCGAAGACGGGGTAATTGCTTGGGTAAGGAACGCCCGTGGCTTCGTGGGCGAGGCGGCAGTAATCTGCCAGCGCAGTGAGGTCGTTGTCGATGAGGCCGAGGAGTTGAAGGTTCACCAAAAGAAGGTCCATCTCTGTATTGCCAGACCGTTCGCCGAGCCCCAAGGCGGTCGCGTGAACGCGAGTCGCCCCTGCCTGGAGCGCGGCGAGGGCGTTAACCAGGCCGAGCCCACGATCTCGGTGCCCGTGCCAATCGATACCGACGTCAGCGCCGGATTGGTCAACGAGGTCACGAACCCAGCCCACAAGGCTGGTGACTCCAGAGGGGGTTGCGTGTCCGCAGGTGTCGCAGACGCAAATCCTTTGTGCGCCGGCTTCGATGGCAGTGGTAAAGAGAACTCGCAGGTGGTCAGGGTGAGCGCGTGTGGTGTCTTCGGTGACAAACATCGTGGGCAGTCCGTTCTCGACGGCAAAGGCAACGGCTTCTTGAGACATCTTGGCCATCTGGTCTAATTCCCAGCCTTCGGCATAGATGCGGATCGGGCTCGACCCGATGAAGGCGCAAACTTCAATGGGCATGCCGAGGTCTTGCACGAGATCGACGACGGGCTCTATATCCGAGATGACGGTGCGACAGGCCACGTTGGGAGTGATGGAGAGGCCGTCCATTTCTCGGCAGAGTGTGGCGATGTGTTCACGGGCACGAGCGCTGGCCCCGGGAAGGCCAACGTCGGCTGTGTGGATTCCCAACTGGTCCATGAGGTGGACTAACTGAACCTTCTGATCCAGTTTTGGGTCATGGGCCGAGGGGCTCTGGAGTCCGTCCCGAAGGGTTTCATCATCGAACTGGATGCCTTCGGGGAAGGAGCCTTCCTGTCCCTCGGTGTTCCAGTCGTAAATGAGATCGTCGGGGCGCTTTTCAGCCATCAGATAACGGCTCCAATCGGAGCTTCTTCATGTTAGGTGCAAACTAGTGTACCGACTCTCTTTGCCTATCAGGTGGCTGTAGGCCATTGCCTAGAGTTGTTCGTAGGCTGGAATCAGAGCCAGCCGTGGCTCTTGGTGTCCTCGGGCGATACTCTTAGCGACGAAGAAACGCTCTTGGTGAGCACGTTGAGAAGACCCGTACCCGGAGGTGGTGATGGACCACCCGGACATCCAAAAACTCATCGAGAGTTTGGAGACGGATCTCCCGGACAATGAGTCGTCTGTGGAGGAGGCCCGCGCCGAGGATATTGCGCAGGCCATCTCCAGCCTTGATGGCAATACGCGACTCATGATTTTGTCGCTGCTCGACGACGAGAGGGCGGCTGAAGTTGTTGCAACGACCGATGAACACACGCAGGAGAGCCTGGCCCGCAGTCTCGGAGTCGACCGCCTTGTTCGGCTGCTCAACGAGATGGATCCTGACGATGCGGCAGATTTACTCGCCCTTGCACCGAAAAAGAGCCAGCCGGCCGTGCTTGAAGGGTTGGAGGATGGCTTGAGTCGTTCTGTAAGCGTCCTTGGCCAGTATCGCCCGGACACTGCAGGTGGCATTATGACCACGGACGTCGTGGCGGTTCCCTCAGACGCCTTGGCTCGAGACGGCCTTGATCATGTTGGCCAAGTCGAGCAACCCGAAGTGATCGGAACTGTTTTTGTCACGGATGCCGCGGGAACGCTCGTCGGATCCGTGTCCCTGCGTGATCTGCTGAGAGCCCGCCCAAAATCAGTGATGGCCGACCTTATGGAAACGGACGTGATCGCCGTCAGTGCCGAGGAAGACCAGGAGGAGGCGGCGAGGCTGGTGGATCACTATGGACTTACTTCAATTCCAGTTGTGGATGCGGCCGGACGACTCCGGGGCCTGATCACTGCCGACGATGTGATCGACGTCCTTGAGGAGGAGGCCAGCGAGGACATGATGCGTTTGGCCGGAACGGGCGTGACGCATCCTGTCGCGGAATCTTTGTCGACGCGGCTCTTGGCGCGGGCTCCGTGGCTCACGGTCACTTTGGCCGGGACATTTTTTGCGGGAATCCTCCTGGAGTTCGTCGAGAAAACTTGGTTTTCACTAGACGCCGTGCTTGTGACGGCGGGGGTTCCGATGGCAACGACCTTTAAGATGCTGATGTTTTACATCCCCATGATTGGAGGAATGGCCGGGAATGTCGGAACACAGTCTTCCACGATTATGATTCGGGGGTTTGCGACAGGAGAAGTTGATCCGCGTCACCCGGGGTGCGTGCTCTGGGGTGAGATGGCCCTGGCCCTAATGATTGGCGTACTCGCTGGCCTAGTTGTTGGAGGTCTCGTGACGGTGACCCACCCGTCTCACCCAAACTTGGGCATCATTGTGGGGGCGGCCCTTCCCTGCGCCATCCTTTGCGCAGCGCTGGCCGGGACTCTGATCCCCTTTGCGTGTCATGCGGCGAAGGTCGACCCTGCGTATGCCGGAGGGCCTTTCCTTCTGACGGTCAATGACCTTGCTGCATACATCATCTACTTCTGGGTGGCAATCCAACTTACGGGATTGCTGGGGCCCCCTACGGTTTCCTAGGCGATTACTGTGTCCGCAGGCAGGCCAACTTCGTCGAGCCCAAAAAAAGGGGAAAAAGGGGGGCCTCGGCAGGCATTGTTTGGGCGCGTCGTTCTGTTTGTTGTTGCTCCCCTCCTCATTGCTGTCTTGATGCAGGCTTTTGTTGTTCGGGCTTTTAAAGTTTCTTCGTCTTCCATGGAGCCCCTTGTTCGCGAAGGAGACACGGTTCTTGCTCGGCGGACTCCAGCGAATGGAGGAAATCTCCTGCGCTGGGATGTTGTCGTGCTCGATGCGGAGGTGGATCCTGTGGCTGGCCAGACAGCCGACACCCTCCTCAAGCGCGTTGTTGCCCTCGGGGAAAAAGACCGGTTTGTTGGAGTGAAAGAGGGCGATGTGTACATCGGAGAGTCACCCCAGGCTATGACCTTGGCGAGAAAGCCAGACGCGCTGGTCGAACAGATGCTCGTTGTCGTTTCGGAAACGACAACCTTTGAGGCTCCTTGGAGATGGGACGGCCCCGGCCAGATGGAGCGGGACGAAGGTGGCGGGGTCAGGCTGATTCCAGAGAGGGGCGAACCAGCCATTGTCCGGTATAGCGAGCAAATCCTTGATGGCGGTATTGGAATGGAGGGCCAGGAAGATGTGCTCGACACGGCGATTGAAGTGGTCGTGGGAGAAGGGGAGGGCATCGTAAACCTAACCTTGAGGGAGGGGGGGGACGTCTTTCAAGCCCGATTGTCAGAGGCCCGAAGGGGCGGGGCTGTGTTGCAGAGGCACGGGGCGGGCGTCTTGGATAGAGCGCCAGAGTTTGCCGGGCTCAAGAGTGGTGACGTGGTGATGGCCTGGAACGTGGACAATGAGGTGCGTGTTCTTGTGAACGGCATTCGGGTGCTCGGAGCTTCTTATGAAAGCAATCTTGCGGTCACCGAAGGGGCGAGGCTGCACAACGGTCCGCTGATTGCAATCGAACTGGGCGAAAGACGAATCGAGCGAGTGACAGTACTTCGTGATGTCCATTACACGACAGTCGGCCCGTGGAATGTTTTCGCTAGAGAGGGGGCAGAGGTGCGTTTAGGGGTGAACCATCTCTATGTGTTGGGAGACAATAGCCGTCGATCGAGAGACAGTCGTTTTTTTGGACCGGTGGACAAATCGGCGGTTCAAGGGCGACTTGTTTCAATCCTACTGCCGTGGTCACGGGCAGGCTGGGTGACGCGATATGGAGGTCCGGGAGGGCCTGACTAGGGGAAGAGGGGCGGTTGGCCGGGCTTGCTGATCTATAGTGGCCTCTCGTGGCACAAGAACTTGCATTTACGAAGGTGGAGGGCGCTGGAAACGATTACATCTTGATAGATGTTGTCGGCCAGGAGGTAGGCGATCCGGGAGCCCTGTCGCGAAGGTTGGTAGATCGCCAGAAAGGGGTCGGGGCCGACGGCCTGATTCTTGTTGGGCCGGCGACCGAAGACGCGGCGGCGACAATGCGGGTGTTTAACGCTGACGGAAGCGAAGGAATGATGTGCGGGAACGGCCTTCGATGCGTGGTGCAGTGGCTCGCGAAGAAGGATCGCATTGACGGAGGTGAGGTGACCATTGCAACGGCCTCAGGCTTGCGAGAGGGCCGAATCCGAAGTGACGGAGTTGTCGAGGTGTCCATTCAGGAGCCGTCGTTCGTTCCTCAAGAGATTCCTGTGCTGGCACCGGCGGAGGCGGGGCAGGTTGTGGCGCTTCCTGTGCCGAAGGGATTTCAAGCCGATCCAGACCGCGCTTTTTGTGTTTCCGTTGGGAACCCACATTTAGTGGTGCGTGTTCCGGACCCCAATGCCGTGGATCTTGCGCGGGTGGGCACGGCGTTCCAGGAGTTGCCTCAATTGCCGAAAGGCGCGAACGTTCAATTTACGGCGGTAGATGTGCTCCAAGGACTGCGGGTTTGTCCCTGGGAGCAGGGGTCTGGCGCGACGAAAGCCTGTGGAACGGGGGCTGTTGCTGCGGTCGCTGTTGCCCGGCGAATGGGCTGGTTAGAGAAAGATGTTGTCCGAGTCGAAATGCCAGGAGGAACACTTTCCGTTCGCTGGAGCGGAGAGGGGGTGGCGTGGCTTGCCGGGCCGGCAAATCTATCTTTCGCCGGCGTTGTAGGGGGGGCGTGATGCGCATTTTCGGTGTTGCGATCACGGCATTACTTGTGCGAGTTCTTCTGGCAGGGACAGCTGTTGATTTAGGGAGCGCGGCGAGTGGATGGTCAGCGGCCCTTCTCGCGGCGAGCATCGGCTGCGGCTTACTGTCGCGAGCGCGAATGCCCGCTTATGGAGACGCCCTGGGGGTCACGCTCTTGGTCCCGGCCCGAGGGGTTCTTGCGGACCTGGCTTATGCAGTGCTTCCCGGCCTGCCGGCTGGGGCGACAGTCATGGCAGGAATTCTCTCTCTTGTTCCTCTTGGGTTTGTGCTGGGGAGGCAACTGCAGGGGGTTGTGCAGCGGGGCGGCGCCGGCTTGCTGATCGGGTGGGGGCTTGGAGAGATCGCAGTGGTTGTTGGGGGCGTTGGTTTTCTCTCAGGCCCCTTCGCCGGGCTTTTGGTCGCTATGGTGCTTGCGCTCATATCAGAAATTGAAAATCCGCGCCGCCAACACGAGGTCCCGGCCGAGGAGGCGCGGGGGATGATGGCTGCGGCTCCGGTCGGCTTCGCTGCGGGCTGTCTCGTTTTAATTGTGCAGCGAGTTCTCCCGTCATATGTCGAACCACCGCCGGGGTATTCCAGCGAAATCGTGGCA
>JAZALG010000115.1:0-9587 GCA_036229545.1 Planctomycetota bacterium
CACCAACACCCAGCGGATCCTGAGCGCCCAGACCCGTTGTGGGATCTGGAACACCATTGGAACCGGAGAGTGAAACGGTGCCATGACCACCGAGGTCGAACCCACCATTGAGGTTCAAGCCGGGGTTTCCACCACCATCAGAGATGTTCTCAGTCTGGAGGTAATACGGGCCAGCAGCGTTCACACCAGCAGGAGCAGTCGCAACAGAAGTCTGCGGCTCCGGAGAAGCATGCATGAAGCCATACTCGTAGTTGGCAAAGAACCCGATGATGCCCGTAATGTTTCCAGTTGAGGCAACTGTGTGGGACTTCCAAAGGTTCAATTCATCATTGGAACCCATCCAATATTGGTTGTTGTCTGCGCTGTTTTGCAGCCAGAGCCACCAACCATTTGTGACGTCTTCAGTTGTCGTCACCGAGGAGGGAATCCATGTGAATTGAACACCCCAGCAGAATCCTGTTGACGCGATCGGAAGATCGGCGCCAGCAAAGGCGAGCAGTGTGGGCACTGCGCCACCAGCTGAGGGAAGGAAGTTCTCATTAGGAATGAGAAGTCCCGCAGAACTACCTACTCCACTCGGCAAACCATAGACGAGGAAGTTGGCAGAAGAACCAGTAGGTGCCCCAAAACCGACGAAGCCAGAGGTGCCAAGCGGGAAGCCGGCACAACCGGAATCAACAGGTTGGGTGGGGAAGACCACTGGGTCATGACCAGTCTTGCCTGCACCGTTGTCTGTCAACTCGACAAGGGAGATTCCGGGCATCCGCAGAGCGGTGCCGGAAGGTCCTGCCGTGAGGACACACATCATGAGGCGGAACTGGTTTTGGCGATAACCGAAATCGCCGGTTTGTGTCAGGGCGTTACCGCGAAGGTCTTCGCCTGGCATAAACATGCCGATGCCATCACCTGAGAGTGCCGATCCACCAGCGCCAACCCCGATGTACAGGACATCACTGTCGTTATTAAAGACGTGATAGTTGGTGCCGTTTTGGGCATTCAAGGTGCTGAGCATCAGCCCGCAGGTCAGCGCGCCGAGCGCCATCCCACGTGAAAACTTGGCAAATGTCATGAGTACTCCTCTGTCCCGATATTGGGACATGTGCACATGAAAAAAACAGAGAAGAGGGTGGTATACCCGAACGGCCCACGCGGGCAGATCGGGATGAAACTAGGGAGAAGAAAAGAGGTGAGAAAAGCGGAACAGTACGTCTCTGTTGGGTGGAACCAGGGGTGTGTGCAGTCCGCATGAGTGACACAGCATTGTGAAGAGAATGTCACCCGATGAAACGAAGCCTACCCCGCCTCTGGAAACCTGTCAACCAACCCGAGAGCCCCCAAGACCATGGTTCTTGGAGCGGGTTGTCTTGACCCTATCGGCCGTTTTGTGACACTCTCTTCGCCCTTTCTAAGGCTCTTTTCCTGTATTTTTAGGTGTCATGACATCCCCCCTCTACGCCGCCGTTCTCGCTGCCGGAGAGGGCACCCGTCTCGGCGGGGCTAAACCCAAGGTATTGACCCCCTTATGGGGTCTTCCGGCGATCTGCTGGCCTGTGAACGCGATCTTCGGTCTTGAGCCCGCTCGGCTCGATGTGGTGGTAGGAGCCGATTCGGACGGAATTCGAGAATCTGTGGCGAATTTCGCGTTAGATTCCAGTATTCAGGTCGAATTTGCGGTTCAGAGTGAGCCACGAGGAACGGGCCACGCTGTTTTGGCGGCCAAAGATGCGTGGACTGAAGCGGGGTCGCTTTTGGTGATGTACGGCGATTGCCCCCTGACTTCGACCGGTCTTTTGAGTGCTCTCGTGGCGCACCACCGTGAAGTCGAAGCTAAGTTGACGGTTCTCACAACCGTCCTGGATGACCCCACGGGGTATGGAAGAATTGTTCGGGGAGAGGAAGGGCATTTAGCTGCGATCGTGGAAGAGGCGGACGCCGACGAAATCATTCGTGGGGTTGAAGAGGTGAATACGGGGATTTATGTGATGGAGGTTCCCGCCGTGCTTGAAGATCTCGCAACCGTGGAGGCGGGGAACGCTCAGGGCGAGATCTACCTCACGGATCTGGTCTCTGCCCTCTGTGCCCGTGGTGCCAAGGTGAGTTCTTTTCAGGCTGACGACTGCACGGAGGTCTTGGGATTCAACGATCAGGCTGAACTGGCCATGATCCGCCAGTTGTTGCGGGAGGAGATCCTCGCGGAGCATCTCGAAGCGGGGGTTGAGATTGTCGACCCAAACTCAACTTTCATCGACAAGACGGTGACCTTAGAGCCGGGAGCGTGCATCCTTCCAGGCACGGTGATCGAGGGACCGGGGACAGTGGTCGGAGCGGGGTGCGTAGTTGGCCCTATGGCCCACCTCCGTGCGGGGACGCATTTGGAGCCAGGTTCAAAGGTGGGAAATTTCACTGAAACCAAGCAGACCCATCTCGGGGCTGGCGCGAAGGCGAATCATCTCTCTTATCTGGGAGATGCCGAGGTGGGCCCGGGCAGCAATATCGGTGCGGGAACGATCACGGCAAACTATGATGGGAAGGACAAGCACCGGACTGTGATCGGCAAAGATGCTTTTGTTGGGAGCGGAACGGTGATTGTTGCGCCTGCTTCTGTTGGAGATGGATCCACAACGGGAGCGGGGGCGATTGTGACACGGGAATCAGAGGTTCCGGACGGAGACACGTGGGTTGGTGTGCCCGCCCGGCCCCTCAAGAAGGCTACTCCGCCATCCGAGGACGACGCGTGACGAACAACACTTCCATAGCACTGCTGTCGGGAAGCATTCATCCTGATTTGTCCGCTAACATTTCTAAGGTGCTGGACATCCCCCTGACCAAGGCGCAGGTGGGTCGATTCCCGGACGGCGAGATCGACGTCAAGGTCAATGACGATATTCGTGCCCGGGACGTCTTCATCCTTGCGCCGACCTGTCCTCCGGTGAATGACGCTCTCGTGGAACTGCTCACCCTCATTGACTGCTGCAAACGGTCCTCGGTGGATCGCGTGACGGCGGTCATTCCCTACTTCGGCTACGCGCGAAAAGACCGGAAGGACGAGGGGCGGGTTCCGATTACGGCGAAGATGGTGGCGAACTGCCTCACGGCCGCGGGAGTGGATCGCGTGCTGACGATGGACCTCCACGCGGCGCAGATTCAGGGATTCTTTGACGTCCCGGTGGATCACCTCTATGCCAAGCCTGTCTTCAAGGAGGCGTTCAGCGGGATGGACGTCGACGGGACCATTGTCATTGCCCCCGATGCGGGTGGGATCAAAATGGCGAGGGCCTACGCGTCATCGCTGGGGATGTGTTTTGCCATCGTGGACAAGCGACGCATGGGACCCGATCAGGTCGAATCAGAACACCTGATCGGATCGGTGGACGGGAAGGACGCCATCATCATTGATGACCTCATCTCTACTGCCGGAACGATCTGTGACGCTGCTCGAATGATTCGCGATCACGGGGCTCGGAAAGTGATGATTGCGGCAACGCACGGCCTCTTCTGTGGTCCCGCTTTGGAGAGAATCCAGCAGGCAGAGTTGGATTCGGTGTATGTCACCGATTCCGTTAAGCCCCAGAGTGATTATCCTCCTGTCATTAAGATTTTGTCTGTGGCACCGCTTCTCGCTGAAGCAATCCTTAGAATCCACGAGGACCGATCCATCAGTTCTCTCTTCGTCGACTGACGAAAAACCCTTAACGAGCCCGATGCAAAGCGGGCCGGAGCATGCACGATGGCTGATAACCCGACCTTTACGACGCAACCCCGACAGAGCACAGGATCTCGATCCTCACGAGAAGCTCGGAATGCGGGGCAAATCCCCGTCAATCTTTACGGGAAGGGTGAATCCAACGAGAGCCTCCTCGTGGATGGCCACGCTCTGGAAATGGCGCTCTTGGGCCCCTCCCAGATCTTTCAGTTGCTCGTGGGGGATGTGGATCAGGCCTGTCTGGTTCGTGAGGTGCAATATGACACCTTTGGGCAAAAGGTCTTGCACGTCGATTTTACCCGGGTTGACCTGTCGGAAGAGGTGGAAGTGGACGTGATCCTTGAGGTCAAGGGGACGCCGAAGGGTGCAGCGGAAGGCGGCATCTTGACGACCCTCCGGGCCGCCCTTTCGGTTCGATGCCGGGCAGACTCAATCCCGGAGAACTTTGTGGTGGACGTGTCCGAACTCGAAATCGGCCAGGCGATTCACGCCGGCGATATCGAGTTGCCTGCAGGAGTGGTTCTTGATACCGGCAAGCAGGAAGAAGACGAGTCCATGGTCTCTGTGATCGCACCCCGTATCGTCGAAGAAGAGGAAGAAGAAGTCCTTGAGGGCGAGGAAGGCGAAGAGGGCGAAGAAGGTGCTGAAGGCGAAGAAGGTGAAGAGGCCGAGGGCGGCGACGAAGGCGAAGCCGCTCCTGCCGACGAGGGCGACGAGCCCCCGCCGGCGGATGGAGAGTGACCCTTGGCCGCCAGGCTGTTGGTCGGCCTGGGAAACCCCGGCGCCGAATACGAGGGGACTCGTCATAACGTCGGCTTCGAGGTTCTCGACCGCGTCGCCTCTATTCAGGGGTGTTCCTTCGAAGAGCGGGGGCAATCGCTTGTCGCAGAGGGGCAGACCGAATCTCGTGAAGGGAGTGAGCCTGTGTCCTTTCGACTGGCTAAACCCCAGACTTTCATGAATCGCTCGGGACAGAGCCTGTCCGACCTGCTCGATGTGCAGGACGAGGCCTTCGAGTGGCTCGTTGTCTGCGATGACTTTCAACTTCCTTTGGGTCGCCTGAGGACTCGCATCAAGGGCAGCGCGGGTGGACAGTTGGGTCTGGACTCCATTCTTCGGACCGTCGGCCATCAGGAGGTTCCGCGATTGCGCTGCGGGATCGGTGATCCCGGATCCATCGCGGCGGAGGAGTATGTCCTGTCTCCTTTCAAGCGGAGTGAGCAGTCCCTCGCTGCGGAGATGATCGAGCAGGCGGCCATTGCCCTGGCTATCTGGATCGGGAACGGGGACTGGGATGGCCTGGCCCAGCGGACAAATACACCCCACGGCGAGACGGGGTGATGAAGCGAGTCCTCCTCGCTTTGACGGCAGGATTCCTTGCACTTTGCGTGATCGAAGGAGGCCTGTCCTTCCTGTCTTTGCCGACCTTAGGTGAGGGAGTCTTTGGGTCCAGAGACGCCTCGATGACCGAAAATGCAGCCATCGAGGGGCAGCTCACGGCTTTGGAGCGTCGCAAGGCAGCGGCGGAGAACCCGGGGCTGTACCAGGTCCACCCCGATCCCCTCGTGGGTTTCGTCATGCGGAGCGATGCGAATCTCCTGATTCATGAGGGCTCCATCCGGACGGATGGGCTGGGCCTTCGGGTTCGCCCTGGCTCCGATCTCGGGCCAGAGGCTCTCCGTCTCGTCGTTCTCGGCGATTCGGTGGCGTTTGGTTTTGGCCTGAGCGATGACGAAACACTGGCCCACCGCCTGGAGGTCGAAATCGCGGCGGCCCAGGGCCCGGAAGATCGCCCGGTTTCATGCCGCACCGTGGCGATGCCGGGGTGGAATCATCGGAACGCAGTCCACTTCCTTCTCGACCATTGGGACGAGTTGGATCCCGACCTCGTCCTCTACATGCCGATTGCCAACGACCTTTACGATACCGATGGCGTCTACGAGACGGGGCATCGGCGCTGGGCGCTCGATCCAGCGAGCCGCGATCCGTGGGTCAGCACTTACCAGGGTGCGACCTATCGCTTCGCGAAGCGGGCGTTGGGAGATCTTTCCGTCGAAGCCATCCTCGACGCCCAGCAGCGGGCGGGGGCTCCCGCTCTGATCTCGGATCTCTCTGTCTCTTCGACTCGGGGTTACGACGAGAACATGGCGTCGATCCAACTTCTTGAGCGACAGATCGTTCGCAGGGGGGGCTCTCTCGCCCTGCTGCAGTACACCGAATACGTCTACATCTGGCACCTCTTCCGGCGTCTCACCGAGGCCGAAGTGAAGGCACCCGTGATTCCACTCTTTAAGGATGTGCCCGGCGATCTGACCCTGCCCACTGACGCGCATCCCCATGGAGACACCGTGGCGGCGGCTGCCCGGTGGATTGCGACGGATCTCCTTTCTCGTGGCTGGGTGGAAGGGGACCCGGGTCGGGTTCCTGTTCCGGGAGAACCCTACGCGTCCCTTCGCGCCTCTTCGCGAAGTCGAGAGGATTTTGTTCGCCAGTCTGATCTGGCTCGAGATCAGGATCTTGACCGGCTCACCCAGCGGGTCGACAGCGAGGAGCTGATTGGACTGCATCAGATTTATGGGGGTGTGAATCCTGACGGAAGCGCCGGACCTCGGTGTCTTTTCCTGCTTGGCACCGGAGGGACCCACCTGGACATTCTTCTCGCTCCCCTGTCCCAGCGTCCCGATTTGTATCCCATCGATGTGGCTGTCGAAGTGAATGGGCAGTTTGTGGGATCGATATCTCTTACTGATCACAGGACCGAGGTGGAGGCACGTTTTGCCCTCTCGGCCGGTGAAAACGAGTTGTCCGCTCTGGAGGTGAAACTGACTGCGGAACGCTGGGTGACTGTGAATGACCGTGGAGTCCCCCGTTTGGCCTCCATGCGTCCTTTGAGACTTGCCGTGGTGTCTCCTTAAGAGGGTGGGTACGGGGTTGAGCCTGCCCGGGGTCTTGGGGTAATGTGCCGGGCTGCTGTCTGGCCAGAAGACGGTATCTGTGTTGATACCGGGCAGGCTGGCCCTTTGACCGGAGACAGTCCATGTCGCATTACGAAACGATGTTCATCCTTCACAACCGCGAACTCTCCGAAGGGGAGTCGGAGGTGACGATGGAGGAATCTGTTCGGCAGATGGTGGCCAAGGTCGGGGGCGAGGTCCACCACGTCATCGAGTGGGCGAATCGAAAGTTGGCCTATCCCATCGCCGGGAATCAGACGGCGACCTACCTTTTGACCTATCTGTCGGGGGAAGGTGACTTTATTTCTCGCCTCAATCGGGAAGCGGTTCTGTCCGAGCGGGTCATTCGCATGATGGCTTTTCGGATTGATGAAATTCCTGAAGGAGAGGAGTTGCCCGGTCCGCTCGTCGAGCCCGGTGTGCGTTCCGTCGGCTCTGAAGAGTCCGTTGGCTCTGAAGAGTCCGTTGGCTCTGAAGAGGAGGTCGAAGTCGAGATCGATATGAGTGAGAAGAAGCGTCGAGCTCGTGAGGCCAAGGCCGTACTGGAACGACTCGATTACAAGAACGTCTATCACCTCCGGCGCATGGTGACCGGCCAGGGCAAACTCTTTAGCCGTATCCGGTCTCTTTTGGACGCCAAACGGCAGCATCAATTGCGCCAGGCGGTCCACCGCGCCCGTGTTCTTGCTCTCCTCCCCTTTGTCTCCCGTTAAGAGAATCCGAAACCATGTTGGAAGTCATTCTCCTTGAGAAGGTCGGCGGTTTGGGAGTGCCTGGGGATCAAGTCCGGGTCAAACCGGGTTTCGCACTGAATTTCCTCCTCCCCCAGGGCAAGGCGGAGCGGGTCAACCCCGATGTTCTGCGTCGTCTCCCGGCCCTGAAAGAAAAGGCCGAGAGAGAGGAATCGGTTCTGGTGGCCTCCATGGAGGAACTCGCACAAAAGCTCGATGGCACGGCGGTGAAGATTGAAGCGCGATCCACCGAAGAGGGACATTTGTTCGGGTCGGTGACTGAGAAGGAGATTACCGCCGCCCTTGTCTCAGAGGGTTGGGACGGGCTCCCGGACCGGGCTATTCGCCTTGAAGAGCACATCAAGGAAGCCGGCGATTTCGAAGCGTTGGCTCATCTGTACGGCGAGATCGAGGCGGCTATCAAGGTGAAGGTGGTACCGGTGGATGCTGAGGGCAATATCATCGAAGTGGTGGAAGTCGAGGAGAGGGAACTCTCCGAGGCCGAGATGGAAGTGGCCGAAACGATCGCCGAATCCGAGGCCAAGCCCACTCCTGAGGATTTTGCCGCTGAAGGTGAGGAGGACGTGGGCTCGTCTGAGTCAGAAGAGGATTCTCCCGAGGAGGACGACGCCGAAGAGGAGGACGAGGGCGTCGATCTCGCGCCCGAGGATTCTGTCGAAGAGGTTTGAGATCGTTGTGAGCTTGCTGGCTCGCCGTCTCTTTCTCTCTCTCGTGGCGGTTCTCGTCGCGTTTGTCTGTGCTGAAGGGCTTGTGTCCTTTCTTTTCGGCGTGTCCCTCTTAGGACGACCAGAGATGGGTCCTTCTTTGTCCGAGGCAAGTCTGGCCTCGCGGTTGGCGACTTCGCCGGGGTTGTATCGGACCCACCCCGACCCTCTCGTGGGGTACGTGATGCGCGAGGAGGCCTCCTTGGAGATTTATGGAGGGAGCATCCAGACAGACCATTTGGGTCTGCGTCGTCGGGCTGGCGTCCCCGTTCTCGCCGAAGAAGACCCTCTGGTTGTCGCCGTCGTGGGCGATTCGGTGGCTTTTGGCTATGGACTCGACGATGACGAGTGTCTTGCCCATCGCCTCGAGATCCTTTTGAACCATGCTCGTCCGGACGGAGAAAGAGATGTGGTCTGTCGCACGGTCGCCATACCAGGGTGGAACACCCGGAACGCCGTCCATTTTCTCTTGGACCACCTCGATGAGATTGACCCCGATCTGGTCTTGTATCTGCCTGTTCCCAATGACCTCTCCGACACCGATGGGGTCTATGAGTCAGGCCACCGTCGTGCCGCCTCCGATCCATTCTCTCCCGACCCTCTTTTGAGGGTGTCCTCGGGTGACGTGGACCGTTTTCAGCAGGAACTTTTTAAGAGGCAGGCCCAGCCTATCGAGAGATCGGTGGGGTCTCTTCTCAACGCCGACATTAGCCAGGAATCTTCGAGGCGGTTCGACGAGGCGGCAGATGCCCTGTCCCTTTTGGATGAGACGCTGGCATCTCGGGGAGCCTCCCTCTGGATGGTGGCCTACCGAGGCAGTGTCTTCACCAGCCGGCTCTGGCTTCGACTTTTCGATCGGGATGTGTCGATGCCCCTGATCAACCTACTGGTGTCCATGCCCGCTGAGTGGACTCAAGTGTCCAATGCCCATCCTAATGTTGCTGCGGTGCGCCATCTGGCGACGTGGCTTGCCGAGGAGGTCCTGCAGGGGGATCTGATCACAGGGGAGGTGTCGTCTCTACCCTCCGTGCCGGACGAATTTTCTGCCCTTCGAGCTCTTCCTGTCGGGGTGACGGCGCTCAGGAATTTGGTCGCGGCGCAAACGAAGGAGACGCTTGCCCTGATTCAGCCCGAGGTGGACTTTCGAACGGGGCGGGGGACGGGTCAGATTTATGGGGGCATCCACCCCAACGGAGTCATGGGCCCCCGGCTCTTAGTTGCCCTGGCGGGAGAGGGGAACGCACTGGACGTGGAACTGGCCTCTCTTGAAGGGCAACCCGATCTATATCCGCTCGATGTGACGGTCGAGGTCGACGGAAAAGAAGTGGGGATGATCACGCTGAAAGAGGGGGCGGTGAGTCAAGGGCGTTTCGCGATTCCGTCTGCGTCCATTGGAAATTCCGTCCTTGAGGTTCGTCTGAGAGCAAAAGCGTGGGCTCTGTTGGACTGGGGCGGGCGAGGCCAGACGGCTTCC
>JAZALG010000116.1:0-6135 GCA_036229545.1 Planctomycetota bacterium
GCGAGCAGCCAGCCGACGCGCGCCTTCTCTGAGTTCCGCGCCAGCCAGTAGACCGCGAAGACCGTCAGGAAGAAGACGGCGAACGCGGGGGTGTTGAAGAGCATCGGGTATCTCCCTTTACTACATCCCCTTGAGTCGCCCTAATGGGGGCAGAGGCCCCGCAAGAGGCTTGGCGTAGTTGAGGAAGGCTCTGGTAACGTCGTTGCCTGTTTTGTTGACGAAACCGCGGGGCATGGACTTGGTGAACTTGGCCACTCGATGGAGGGGGGCAAGAGCCGTCACGCACTTGTAACGCTTGCCCTTCGCTCGCTTGAGGACCACCGTGCCTCCTGAATGCTGTGCGGCGAAGGCGACGGCATCTTTTCCTACCATGCGGGCTTCTTTGGCGTCGACTTCACTGACGCAGCCTACGAAGGAGCGTTGGAGATAGCCGAAGGTGTCGGCTCGGACCCGGGTCCCCTTGGGAAGGCTGCGGCGCACGAGATCGGCGAGAGCATCTCCCAGAGCGCCGGAGCCCGAGAGTTGGATATTGCCGTGGGCGTCCCTCTCGGCCTTCTTGGCCATCTTTTCGGCGAAGGTGACGCCCTTGGCGTCGTGAATCCCCTCGCTCACGGCGATGAGACAGCGACCCAGGCGTTTATGGACCCGGCGGACGTCGGCGATGAAGCGTTTCTCGTTGAAGGTCACCTCGGGGACGTAGACCAGATGGGGGCCATCGTCGTCATAGGTTCTTCCCAGGGCAGCGGCGGCGGTCAGGAACCCCCCATGCCGTCCCATGACCACGTTGATCTTCACGCCCCGCAAGGATCGATTGTCGAGGTTGTCTCCCATGAAAGCCTGGGCGACAAATTTAGCGGCGCTTCCGTACCCGGGGCAGTGGTCGGTGACCATCAGGTCGTTGTCGATGGTTTTCGGCACGTGAAAGACGCGGAGGGGATACTTTTCGGTTCGGGCGCACTCGAGAAGGATGTTCGCGGTCTCGGCCGTGTCGTTTCCGCCGATATAGAAGAGGTAGCGGACGTCCCGTTTTCGGAAGGTCTCAAACATCTTGAGGCATTCATTCCTCGTCGGTTTCTTCCGTACGGAACCCAATCCCGCCGCCGGTGTTCCAGCAACCGCTTCGAGTGTTTTGGCCGATTGGCGGGTGAGCTCGACGAGGTTGTCGTCCAAGATCCCCTGCACGCCGTGGCGCGCCCCGAAAATCCGGGGGATGAACGAGGCGTCAGATGCGGCCTTGATTAGCCCTACCAGGGACTCATTGATCACCACCGTTGGGCCACCCGATTGCCCCAGAATGGCGTTTCCCACGGGGGCTGAAGGAGGGCTGCTTTTTGAAGAGCGTTTTGTAGTTTTCGCGGCCATGGACGAGGGCCTCTCTTCATCGGCAGAATAGGGGGTATGATTCTGGCAAGTTGTGTCGGGGTCATCCTAGTCCAACAGAGGCTTAGTTTGACACCTCCGCATGAGATCTCCCCCCTCCCGTGATATCCATTCTGCTTCATCACAATTGTATCTATGAGTAAACCTCGTTGGATCGATGCGGACGTGTTCCGCGCTCTTCGGACTGCGACACGCTCCCGTGAGTTGGTCGTGGTCGCCGGATCTCGACATGATCCGGCAGAGATCTCCTCTCTTTCCGCCTTGAAGGAGGCTCTGGGAGAGGATGGCATCGAGGCGATGGCCGACGACCCTCGCCTCAAGGCGCAACCCAGCCCGGGAATGGAGTCGCTCATGCTTCTGGGGCAGCCGGGGGTTGTGACCACCGCGGTGACCGGATTTTTTAAGGCTTCATGGACCGCCGAAGAAGATCTGCGGACCTTTGGGCCGGACACCAAGGGATTGCGGAGCGCCTTTGAGCGAAAGCAGCCCTTCGTTGTTCGCCTGAATGGCGCCCTCGACGATCCGGACAGTCTGACCCTGACGTCGCGATCTCGAAAGGTGCTCCTGAAAGGAGAGAGTCGCTATCAGACCTTTTTGAGGGAGGCCTTCCGCCGTACCGTCGTGTTCTCAGGCTATGACCTGGACGACCCGGACCTGAATCAACTTCTGGAAGACGTGAACCACTGCCATAAGGGCCATGTGCCTCCCAATATCGCTCTGGTGAAGGCGGGGGAGACAGAGCCCAGCATGGCGCTTCGTGCCAGTGTCCATTTCGGCATGACGCTGGTGGAGTATCCCGAGTCCATGGGGGCTGATGAGGCGTTAGAGGAGTTGACCTCGATCTTGTATGAGTTGGAGATCCCCAAACCGGCGACGGGCAATCCCCCAAGGGGATTCACAGAACTCACCGAGGAGTTCCGTCAGTCGGTGAAGGTCGGGGATGACCAGGATCTTTACCGGTTTGACCGAGGAGACGCTTCAGGATGGGAATGGGTCACGGCGGGCGCGGCAGCTCCCCGTGCCTGCGGCGATGGACTGCGAGCGTTTCTGGAGGGTGAGGCTCCCGAGAAGAAGGTTCTCGTGGGTCTCATCAACGGGCAACTCGGGGAGGGGAAGACGACACTCCTCCGGAACATGGCATGGGAGATTTCCTCGGGAGCGACACGGGTCTTTTGGCGTGAAGCGGGAACGGACCTTCCAGATCGCTATGTCCCGGCGGATCCGGATGATGCCCGGGCCCTCTTCGTTTGTGACAATGCAGAACAACTCGATCGCCTTCCCGAACTTCTCAAGAACCTAGGACAGAGTGCCCAGGGCAAGGCACGGCTCCTCCTCGCCGCTGACCGCTCCGAATGGGAGCGGTCCGGACTCGATCACCGCATTCGTCCCCTGTGTGAGTTGCAGGAGGTTGCCCTCGATGAGGCCGAACCTGGGTTCGGCAAGGCTCTCGGGGACCTCTGGGTCTCACGAGGCCGAGTGTCGGGGGACGGAATGACCGAGGAGATCTTGTCTGGTTTGGAAGAAGGAGAGGGCTGCCTGATGGATCGCCTGGCCGGCCTTCGTGGTTTCGCGGGAGTGGGGAAGCAGGTCCAGGCGGCCGTGGCAATGTTGGGATCAGGCGAGGCCCAGGACGTGTCTCAGCGGACTTTGCTGGCCATCGGCCTGTTGCATCGTCATGGATTGTCGATGAGGCCGAGCCACCTCGCTCAGTTCCTCGGCCTGGCGCAGGACCAATTGGGCGGTGAGGTCCTGGAACCCTTGAGCGAGATCGTGGTGAAGACTTCCGGCGGAGCGCTGCGAACCCATCACCCGACGGTTGCCCATGGAATCTGCTACGCCATGGAAGTGGAGGGTGATGTCCATGATCAGTTGGTTGTGGATCTCCTCGCGTCCATGCCTGTAGATCAAGGAGAGGATGATGGGGGATTCTGTTGCCCGAGTGACCTCATTCGGTCCGTGCGTCGGGAGCCGGTCGCTCCCCTGAGCCTGAGCCGTTTCTTCGAAGCGGGCGAGGCCGCCGCCGAGGGCGACGTTCTCTTCTGGCTCGATCGCGGAAGGTGTGACACAGAGTTCAACCGCTGGAAAGAAGCCCTGAAGGCTTTCGATACCGCATTGATCAAGGATCCGGGAGAGCCCTGGGAAAAACTGCACGATGCCCAGGTCCATTCCCAGCGAGCGCGGTGTCTCGCCCACATGGGTCGAAAGTCAGAGGCGATCAAAGCCGCCGAAGAAGGAATTCGACACGCTCCCAAAGACGCGGCTCTCCGAGGTCAACTGAAGAAATTAGGAGGAGGGCGCAAGGAGAAAGGGAGGCGGTTTCCGAGGAAGGGCGGTAAAGGAGCCTCGAACCACTCGCGGTCAAAACCGAGGGCTCGAACGCCCTGACGGGTGGCCTCTCTCGCGCTGCACTCGGCTGCCCTAGACGGAGAAGGAACTTCCGCAGCCACAGGAACCTGAGGCGTTGGGGTTTTCAAAGGTGAAACCCCTTTGGTTCACGTCGTCTTTGAAATCCACGACGGTATTGTCGAGATAGGGGACGGCTTCCTGAGCTAAAGCAACGTTGATCGACCCGAAGGTGGTCGTGAGATCGGTTTCGTCGGCTTCCTGCTCAAAGTTCATGACGTAGGACATGCCGTTGCAACCACCGGCCGAGACGGTGAACTTCAAGAAGGCCTCTTCCCCGAGGCCCTGATCCGTCATGATCCGGGTGACTTCCGCGACAGCTTTTTCAGTGAGTGTGAGCATGTCGATTTAAGGAGCCTTAACGACGCCAGACGCGGGCGACTTCGTTGGCTTCAAATCGCCGTTCCGCTTCACCTTCTGGGTCGATGATGACGCCTCTGCCTTGGATGGCGTTGTAGAGCATGGGGCCGCGAACCACGCCGCCGTCGATGAAGAAAAGCGTCGCCAAATCACCTGGGCTCACGCTCGCAAGTTTGGCTCTTAATTCGACCCCTGACATGTTCCGTTGCGTTCTCGATACTGAGCTAGTCATGTTTTTGCCTTCCGACGGGTTTTCCCGGTACGGTGCGTGTTTGTACGTCTTTCCGAACCCTTCTGCGGTGTCCGGATGGTGTTCCCCAACCCGAAAATCTTGGGGTACAAACGAACTTACGATGTTAACAGAGGTAGTGATGGACGTCCATGTATCGGCTTGTTTTGATGTGTTCGTGTCGCTTGGCGAAAGGGACATAAACTGGTATAGCCTAATGCCTTATGGAGGTAACTCTGCCACAAGAGGGTGGAGATGCGCTTCCGAAAGGGTCCAAAAAGAGGGCGATCTATGATCGAGTTAACACGGAGTGTGGAGTTCTCAGCTTCGCACCGTTTGCACAACCCCGCCCTCTCGGACGAGGAAAACCGGGACATTTTTGGGGTCTGCAATAATCTCCACGGTCATGGGCATAACTATGTCCTCGACGTCACTCTGCGGGGAGAGGTGGACCCTAAGACAGGGATGGTGATGGACCTCAACCATCTCCACGGGCTTCTCGATGAGTTGATCGTGAAGGAGTTGGACCACAAGCACTTCAACGAGGACGTGTCCTGGCTCAAGGGGTCGGTGACGACCGCTGAGACAGTCATCGCAGCCATGTGGACACGGCTTTCTGATCCGCTCGAGGGCAAGTTGCATCACCTGCGGCTCTATGAGTCCCGGCACAACTTCGTGGACTATTTTGGGCCTGACCAGGCATCAATCTCGTGAGATACGGACCTCTTTCTAGAGGTTTGCTGATGGTCCTCTTGGCCGGCTGTGGCTCGTATTCCTCCACAGACTCTCTGCCAGGACCTCCTCTTCTTGCGGGGCAGGATTGCCTCGTCATCGTTCTCGATGCCCTCGGCGCGGACCACCTCGGATGCTATGGGGAAGTGCGAGAAACCTCTCCGGCGTTGGATGCCCTTGCAAACGAAGGGGTGCGCTTTTCCAGGGCCTGGTCCCAAACTTCTTGGACCCTGGCCTCGACTGCCAGCCTGATGACGGGGCAATACCAGGAAACGCACGGGGTACGGCTGAACGACCAACTTCTCGGAGAAAGCGCTCAAACGATGGCCGAGGCCTTTTCCGAAGCGGGGTATACCTGCCTGGGGTTCACCCAGAACCCATTCGCTTCCCCAGTCTTTGGATTTGGGCAGGGGTTTGACCGTTTCGATGAGATGTATCGAGACGAAGAGGGGATCTCTGAAGGCACGATGGGAAAGGCGGTCGCTTCCGCGATGGAACAAACTGCGGGGGGAGCTCCCCGTTTTGTCTATGCCCACTTTCGGCGACCCCACGCTCCCTACGATCCTCCGCCTCACGTGGCGGCGGCATTTGTTGATGGAGACTACGACGGGGCGGTGACTGGAGCTGCCGAAGACATTCAGCGCTTCAATGCGGGGGGTACGGTCGTTCTTCCTCGAGATGTCGCCCATTTGAGAAACCTCTACCAAGCGGGATTAGCAACTGTTGACGCTGAAGTTGGTCGCCTCCTCGATGCCCTCGACCTCAGTCGAACTCTCGTGGTTGTCCTCTCTGACCACGGCGACGCTTTTGGTCAGCATGGAATCTTCGGCCACAATTTCTCCTCCTTCGAGGAGATGGTGCACATCCCCATGATGCTCAGGCACCCGTCCCTGCCCGCCGGACGCGTCGTCAACACACCGGTCATGAGCATCGATATTCTCCCGACGCTGGCGGATTTGTTTGGCCTCGACGTTTCGACGAAGGATGTGCAGGGCCAATCCCTCCTCGGCGAAGTCTTGGGGGAGGCGCCT
>JAZALG010000117.1:0-6247 GCA_036229545.1 Planctomycetota bacterium
CGACCAAAAGTTGAGGCCGCCCCAGTGAAGGCGTTGAGGCGTCGAGAATCTCCTGGGGGGAGACAAAAGCGGTCGCTGCGCCGTGTACTGTCAGGAAGGGACGGGCCGCGTCCAACTCGTCAGCGGTGTAACTCATCTCGCCAAACCAACCGATCTCCTTGATCCCGTCCACACGACGATAACTGTCAAAAATCCCAGGCCTGATCCGCCAGCCGTATTCGGTCAGAAGAAGGATTCGAAAATCGAGGACTTCGGTTCCGGCTTCATGCGACCGGGCCCGGGAAAGGATGAGATTCTCCGAAGCAAACCCGCGACGGCATTCCTCGAAAATGCCGGTGTCCATGCCGCTGTACTCGATCACCTCATCGTCAATCCAGAGAAGACCCGTCGAGGGAAACCCTTTTTCGGAAACAACGGGGAGGCTGTCCGCTGTTTCATCCACCCCGGCCGTCAACGACGTCCGCCCTCCCAAGATATTCGCCAAGAGCCATGGCGAAGCCGTCGAGAGGTGAACCTTTCCCGCCTCGTCATCAACGCGAATTGACCGCACCGCGCCCTTGGGATTCCGGTCCAACTGGCCCGTGAATCGTTCTTCGAGATCCAGCGGATGCAGTTCGTCAAAGTCATCCGACCAGGGTGTATCTAAATCATAGTAGGGATGAGTGTCTTCGAGGTGCCGGCGTCCGGCAGCCAGAGCGACAAGAGCCCCGGCTCGGGCTGATTCAAGTTCCCTCTCCAAAAAAGCCCCCGACTCAAGGCTACGCATCGAGATCGCGAAAGGCGTTGCAATGATGAGTAGGCCAACGAGAACCACCACGACCATCACCAACGCAAGACCTTGTTCTCCACGGCGCCCCCTCATGGAGACTCCTCCCTCAACGCGGTGGTACCAAACAGGCCCATCTCAACGATCGTGCGCTGGGGTGGTTCACCCCAATCAAGAGACACCTCCACAGGTCCTCCGTGGTATGAACGGTCGAGATGTCCGTAGCCGTCAATGTGAATCAGGCGGGCTTCTCCCGAGATGGTCACGCCTGTGGGAAGAGGCTCACTCTCTGCAGAGACAACGGACAGGATGCGAAGTTCATCCATTGTCCCTCGGTAGCGCAGAGGCCCCTCGCCGGTGTGGATGGGCGCATCTTCGCGAACGACGAGTTGGCGCACTCCCTCAAAAACAGTGTCCTCCACCGCACGGACACCGTTGAGCGCAACGTGCAAAGACCGGCCGTCAAAGACCACGGTCAGTCGAGTAAATAGCCAAGATTTCAGTGGCGGCGTTTTCAGGGTTGTCTCAAAAAGTTCCACCTCTGCCCCCTGCCCTTCGAGAGCGATTTGCACCACCAACTGGTCACGCCCATCAAGGAGAAGTCGCCAGCATCCCGGTCGCTCAAGAAGAACCATGGGGCGGGGATCTTCTTCTGGTGCGAGATAGACATCCACGCCAAATCCCATCGGTGAATCAAACGAAGAGGGAAGTCGCGGTATGGCAAGAGGACGATCGGCCGTTAGCCGAAGGCCGGAGCCCACGAGTCCGTCCCTGATCAACGAGCCTGGATCATAAAGTGCACGATCCGGCCAGCCCGTCCCCTCCTCATCCTCAAAATGCCAGTTTCCGACCGTGCGCAACCCCGAGGCGAAGATTCGACTGGAATTTGGATCCAGAACAACCTTTGACGGAGCGCGTTCTCGCTGCGCAAAAGATCGAGCAGCATGCATCGCATCGAGGACTTGCGCCCTTGCCATCCGATCTCCGCCTGAGAGATTCTGGTAGACGCCAAACCCAATCCCACCGAGTGCCGCCATAATGGCCATAACGACGACAATTTCGATGAGGGTGAAACCGTCGCGTCTGTCAGCCGTCGAGGTTTGGCAGTGTGTAGTTGGCAAGGTCATCGTCCGTGTCGAGGAGACCATCGGGTCCCGCTGAAAGGATTTGATAGGAATCATAGTTGTGATAGGCCCCAGTCAACGGATTGCGTGCGGCCCGAACCGTCAAGTCCTCATCCCAATCCCCGTCTGAGATCCGGTAGTGATGCTCCTTGTCGTAATCTCTATAGGAGATATAGATGAAAGGGTTTCCCCATGGATCTTCCACTTCCAAAAGGGCTGTAGAACCATCATTTGCTCGCAAAAGAGGGCTCTTGTCCCCGTCCGAGTTGGCCAGCCACCGCTCATTGGGCCGCCCTCCGCCATACTCCCGGCTTCTCAGCGCGGCCACGAAAGCCTCATTCCCATCGTTTAACGGAGCGGCATCTGTCACACCGATGTCCGCCAACCGACTCGCGGGAAAATCTCCCATGCGGTCCATATAGGATTCCGCCAACAGCCCCAGACTTTCGATTCGAGACTGGCAATCGACAATGGCGCCTGTCTGCCCAAAGCGAAAAACACTCATGGCAACCAGTCCCATGAGAAGCCCGATGATGGCCAGGACCACCAAGATCTCAATGAGCGTGAATCCCCGCGTTCCTCTCATCGCCCCTCTCATCCCGGGATTTGAATAATACGACAGAGGCTAATCGATGCCCCACCGATTCGACCAGGAGCCGCGGTCACATAAATCTCCAAGTCAAATGGATTCACAAAGTTGCGCAAGGACCGCAGGGCGACATCACCTGAGACAGAACGTCCCCCAATCGTAAATCGGAAGAGCCCAGCGACCGCATCAACCCGTTCGATTCCCAGCACAATCGGTTGGTCGCCGGAGACATCCACGGTCCCGATCTCCAAGCTTTCTCTGACGTCAGTGTCAAAATTGTCGAGAACTGATGTCCGGACAACGCCCATTTCATCCACCCAGATATCCAAACGAGCCTTGGGAAGACGGCCCTGGGCCCCCTTCACCTGACGGTAGGTCAAGGCAAGACCGCATCGCGTCTCGGTGTTCGGATCAATCTTCAACTCAATGGAAGCCCCCTCAAAGGTCTTACCTTCGACAACACGACTGATCCCTGGACGCTCATCCTCACGGGGCTTCTCCATTCGGCCGCTGACATGCACATCGCCCGGGCTGAAGAGAACCCGCGGACTGCCGTCCCATTGGTGCTCTGACCACCCCCTCTGGAGAGAACTACGCCGAAAGCGGTCCAGCCACTGCCTCTTGCTGCGATTGAGTCGGATCGCCTCCGCCTGCTCGATGCTGTAGGCCGCCTGGGGATGCCCCAGATCTCCTGCGTAGGCTTTGATGACCTCGTCGAAATGACTCAGCGCCTCCTCAACTCTGTTTTGCATGTACAGAGCCGTACCCAGACTCGCGTGAGCGCCAGGAAAGCCATCAGTGGTTGCCTGCTCAAGAGCGGTTTCCGCAGAGCGCGTGTCACCCTTCGCCAACATGGCAAGACCTAACAACCAGCCCGCCTCCCCGTTGTTCGGCTCAATACGCAACGCCTCCCTGAAATACCGCATCGCCTCTTCATCCTCGCCTCGATCAATCGCACACACCCCCAACTCACAGAGAAGAAGTGTTTCGGGGCCATCGAGTCGCAGAGCTTCTCTGAGGATCAGCGTCGCCTCCTCGGGGTCGCCATCGAGGCGTTGGTTGCGCCCCATCCGGTAGAGGGTCTCTGAGTTTTCTGGCTCGAGCAATAAGGCCTGGGCATAGAGGTCCCTGGCAGTTTCCGGCTCCCCTGCATCTTCATACAGGAAGCCCAGAGCCAAAGTTGGTGCCACCGCATAGAAGGGAGCGGCATCGATCGATTGTTCAAGAAGCGTTTTTGCGGAAAGCCCGTCGCCTCGCCTCCATGCCACAACCCCCGCATTCATCAGGGCCTGCGCATTTCCAGGATCGGAGGCCAAGACCGACGCCAACGTTTCATCCGCCACGACAAGATCATCCATCGCTGCCGCAACAGCAGCTTTCAAAATCAACGCTTCGACATCATCGGGGTGATCAAGGAGGAGGCGGTTTGCCTGACGATCCGCTGCCGAAAGATGTCCGAGCCCGACCTGGACCCGACCAAGTGCAAGGCGGTGGGAACGCTCTTGATCCTCCTCCAATGGACCGGCAAAGGTCATGGATTCAGCCGCGAGCAACCGCGTTTCAGCCGCCACATCATCCCCCAACGATTCCAGAAGAAGCCCCTCCTCTATGGCAACTTCTGCCGAAGTCCGGCTGTTCAATGCTGCGGCTACGACGAGTTCTTCCGCTCGCTCGGTCAATCCAAGCCTGAGACATAAGTCGCCATAGGCCGCGAGTAACGAGGCGTCTGCTGTGCCTTGCTCGACCGCCTCTCGGTAAACAGACAACTCTCCTTCAAGATCCCGTGCTTTTCGGTTGAGGCTCGCCAGTAATCGTGCGCCTGACGCACTCCCCGGATCCACATCCCACGCGAGTTGCGCCTCTGTCAGAGCAAAATCGAGGCCCGCTGGCTCGGCAGGCCAAGCCGCCAACATGTCCAAAGCGAGGCTCCTCCGACTCGAGGCAGAGCCTGGCCCTGTACCAAGAGACCTTGAACGAAACACGTAATCATTCTCAAAGGTCATCGCGAAGCCGAAATCCAAGACTTCGCTCCGAGAAATCACATACGGAGCCCCGAGGGGGCGACCGCTCCGTTCGCTAACCTGCTGAAGTCGAATATCCTCATCAGGCCGATCACGCAGTCCGTGGGGGTCCTCATTCAAGAGCATTCCGTAAGTCCTTCGGGCCGCGCCGACTTGGGTCACCCAATCGAATCGGGTCTCAAGAGGGACCACTTCTTCTTCGATCTCAGTCACCGTTTCATTCCCCATCATTTCCTCGTCCATTGAAATAATAAAGGGATCGGCCATACCCAACCCGTCGTCCACCATCTCACCGAATTCAAGATGGCCCACTTCGTCGGCATTCATCCGATAGGCCTGGGTTTGACTCCCCCTAAATCCCGGCAAAACCGACGGGCGACGCACGCTCAATTGTGGAAGAGGCGGAGCAGGCAAACTCAGAGGATCAAGTGACGTGAGTTCCCTGGGCGGGGAAAAGATTGAGAGTTCCCTCTGGATCTCATCAAGAGGTTTGGCCACATCGAGTTGGACCCTTGCCACCGGATCAAGATCTGCCACGTCAAGCCGGCGGGGTGAAGGCACCCGACGAGACACATACCGATCTGTCAGATCAAACCCGGCTAACGCCCCCGCGAGAAGGAGGAGCACACCAAAAAGCAAAAATTCACGGCGGTCTCCCATTTCAGTGGCCCGCCTCAGCGAGAACATCTTGATCAGGATCTACCGTGAGAGTCAGCGTCGAAAAACGGCACCGCACCTTCTCCCCATCCGGATCGAGCACCTCGATTCGGACCTCATCCAATGCGAGATATCTCTCCCCTTCCAAGAGCCCTGCCAGGGTATTTCGAACCGAGCGTGAACTCCCCCGCATGTCGAACTCGACACGATGGGTTTTGAGAAAACCCCCCTCATTTTTTGTTCTGCGTTTTGTCGTCGGCTCTCGGATCTCTTCGACCGCATCGATGCCCGCGTCAAGGGCCGCCGTCACCACTTGGTGCACGATGTCCAAGGTTCTCAGGCTCCGAAGAACATCTTCCATTCCCGTCGGATTCAACTCCGGCATGCCCAGGTTTCCGGGAACAGAACGCCCTTCAAATCGTGCCCGCTGGACAAGGTCGTCTTGCTCGCGACGAAGGATCTCAAGATACCGCAGGTCGGGACTATCCCCGCTTCGAATAGAAAAGTCCGGATCCTGGTCGAACTGCAATTTTGGGATGAGGCCCTCAAACGCGTCCCTCAAGTCATTCCGCTGATCCCGGATCACCTTGAGGTCTCCAGAGGTCGGTTCGAATTCGGCCTCCCCGCCTCCCTTGAGTCGACGGGAATAGACATCGACATTTCGGCGAACCGCATCATCGTCATAGACCATCCCCACCACCGATCGCCCCACGAATAAAACGACGACCAGACCGGAAGCGACAACAAGAAGACGTTTAATTTCGTGGTCCATCAACGACCCCCCTTCGAAAAGGGCTGTCCGGCCATAGCAAGGTCATCATCAACGGGGTCTTCTTCTCCCTCATTCGGGAAAAGGCTGGTGTCAATCTTCAGGTTCCAGGTGAACTCCCCACGATTGTCTGTGTCCATCTGGGGCAGGACTCCAGCGATGTGCGGATGGTCGCGGAGCCGTGTCACCAACTCCGTCACCGCATCGCCCAGATTACGAGAGACTTCTTTTCCGCGACCCTCCACCGTCACAATCGGACGGCTCTTCCCACCGTGCCCAAAGAGCGGTTCTACGACACGCATTGTCCGCACTTCGATAATC
>JAZALG010000118.1:0-7758 GCA_036229545.1 Planctomycetota bacterium
CCCAGATTCAGAAGGTCGAAATCTCCTCGGATTGGCGTATCGATTCCTTCCATCTTCCAGGACTTGGCTTGCCATCCCACGACTGGTGACCCCGAGGGACATTGCTCATGACCAAATGGACCTATGTCTTCGCACAAGGTGAGGCGGAGGGCGACGGCAGCCAGGCAGAATTGCTCGGCGGCAAGGGAGCCAACCTGGCGGAGATGACGCGCATCGGGATTCCTGTCCCACCCGGCTTTACGATTTCTACTGAATGCTGCTCTGCTTGGAATGACGGCGAGGGGACATGGCCCGAAGGCCTCTCCGACGAAGTGGATAAAAGTCTGGCGCAACTGGAGGCCGCCACCGGAAAGTCTTTCGGTGATCCTCAAAATCCTCTCCTCGTCTCTGTCCGAAGCGGCGCCGCCGTCTCGATGCCGGGCATGATGGACAGCATCCTCAACCTGGGACTGTGCGAAGAGACACTTCCTGGGCTCGCCGCACAGGGCAGGGAGGCTTTTGCCCTCGACAGTTACCGACGCCTCATCCAAATGTTCGGAGACGTCGTACTCGGCGTGAATCACCACCTTTTTGAGGAGATCCTCGATGAGGTTAAGCGTCAGGCGGGGGCGACTGAAGACGCAGAACTGGATGCCGGGAACCTCACCACCCTGGTCTCTCGCTACAAGGCCCTCATCGAGAAAGAAGCGGGGCAACCCTTTCCCGAGGAGCCCCGGGAACAGTTACGCATGGCGATTGATGCTGTCTTCGGATCGTGGAACAACCCTCGTGCAGAAACCTATCGCCGACTCAACGACATCCGTGGGTTACAGGGAACAGCCGTCAACGTTCAGGCAATGGTGTTTGGAAACCTCGGCGAAACATCGGCCACCGGTGTCTTCTTTACTCGGAATCCTTCCATTGGAGTAATCACCTTTTTCGGCGAGTTCCTTCAGAACGCCCAGGGAGAAGACGTCGTTGCAGGAATCCGAACACCCCAGCCCATCCAAGAGATTGACGACATCCTGCCAGGCATGCTTGCGCAACTCCTCGAGATCAAACAACGGCTTGAAGACCACTATCGGGAGATGCAGGACATCGAGTTCACCGTTGAAAACGAAACGCTCTACATGCTTCAGACACGGACAGGGAAAAGAACGGGAGCCGCCGCTGTTCGCATCGCCGTGGAAATGGTGGATGAAGGACTCATCGACAAAGAAACCGCTCTTCGCCGCATCGATCCCGAGTCCCTCAATCAACTCCTCCACCCACTGTTCGACCCAAGCGCGGATCGCCACGTTGCGGGGAAGGGCCTCCCCGCCTCCCCGGGGGCAAGTACCGGACAGATCGTTTTTTCTGCGACGACAGCCGAAGAATGGGTTCAGGCAGGGAAGGACGTCATTCTTGTCCGGACCGAGACATCTCCCGAAGACATCGGCGGAATGCATGTCGCCCGGGGCATTCTCACTGCGAGGGGCGGTATGACGAGCCATGCTGCCGTCGTGGCTCGGGGGATGGGAACCTGCTGCATTGCAGGCTGCGCTGATCTCGCCATCAACGACGACCAGATTTCAGCCAGACTGGGCAAAGCCACCCTCTCTGAAGGTGACTGGCTCAGTCTCGACGGCTCAACAGGGGAGGTCATGCTCGGAAAACTCCCCACGATCGAGCAGGAACTCGGAGGCGACTTTGGTCGCATCATGGAGTGGTCTGATGAAGTACGCCGGCTTGGAATCCGCACCAACGCGGACACGCCACACGACTCAGAGAGAGCCCGCTCTTTCGGGGCCGAAGGCATCGGGCTGTGTCGTACGGAACACATGTTCTTCGGCGAAGACCGGATCGCCGCCATGCGACGCATGATCCTGGCCGAAAACACCCGCCAGCGAGAAGCCGCCTTACAAGAACTGCTCCCCCTCCAGCGGAATGACTTCATTGGGATTTTCACTGCGATGGATGGTTTTCCCGTCACCATTCGTCTTCTCGACCCCCCTCTTCATGAGTTCCTCCCACACGAGGTCGATCAGCAGGAATCCCTTTCACGGTCACTGGGCTGGGAACCGGGCACCGTCGCCGCACGAGTCGAAGAACTCTCCGAACTCAACCCCATGCTCGGAGTCCGGGGATGCCGCCTCGGCATCCTGCTGCCAGAGATCTACGACATGCAGGTCCAGGCGATCTATGAAGCCGCCGGGCACTGCGAACAATCCGGCGTCACTGTTCTCCCTGAGATCATGATTCCCCTCGTGGGCACCGCTGGAGAATTGTCGTTCTTTACCGACCGAATTCGCTCACAAGAAGAACAACTCAAGCAGTCCGCGAGACTCAAAGGCGATGTCCTCTTAGGCACCATGATTGAGGTCCCTCGCGCGGCACTCACCGCCGGCGAGATTGCCCACCACGCGCAGTTCTTTTCCTTTGGCACAAACGACTTGACTCAAATGGCGCTCGGGCTATCCCGAGACGACACCGGGCCTCTCATTCAAGACTATGTGGAAAAGGGTCTCTACGATCGTGACCCCTTTGCCACCCTTGAAACTGGCGGAGTTGGGCGGTTGGTTGCTCTTGCGACAGACGAGGGTCGCCAAGCGCGCGACGGACTGAAAGTCGGCATCTGTGGCGAACACGGAGGAGACCCGCAATCCATCAAATTCTTCCACCGTGCCGGCCTTGACTACGTCAGTTGCTCACCCTTCCGCATTCCCATCGCCCGCCTCGCCGCGGCCCAGGCTGTGCTCGAAAATCGCCCGGGGTAATCCAGTCCGCAGGGATTCTCAGATTGAAGGCGAATTCCAAACCACCAGTTGGTTCGCGCCCTGTCCCTTTGCCGTCTCAACTCCCCGCTCAGCACGAGCCAAGAATTCAGACACGTCCTCCAATCCGACCTGTGGTGATTCAGCAACCCCTGCATCGAGCGATATCCCGTCGGAGGCTTGGTCGAGAACATCTGACATCACCCGTTGCACCATAATTTTGGCACCTTCAACCTCCGTCCCAGGGAGCAGGACGGCGAGCCGAGTGGATGAGATTCTGGCTGGTGTATCGCAGTCACGGGAGTTGGTCAGGATGACATTTCCCAGTTGCACCCATAGGGCTTGGAGCGCACCCGCCCCCTGTGCTTCGCCAAGAGCCTCCACTCCGTTCACCTCAAGGAGCACCAGCGCATAGGACCACCCATAGCGGATCGACTTTTTAAACTCCTCGTCGAGCCGTAAATGAAAATACGTGGACTGAAACAACCCCGTCTCCTCATCCGTGAGAAAGTCTACAAGTTCCTTTTGTTCCATCGCTATCCTGCACCTCCGTGTCCGATCCTGGACTGATCCATTAAAACCTGGAAGCGATCATGGAACACCTCGATGTCTGGCTCAAGTTTCTGTTGGGTGCAGGGGTCATCGTCATCGCAGGAACAGGCCTCACCCGCTCCGCAGATCGCCTCTCCCGTGCATTGGGCTGGGGCCATGCCTTTGCGGGGTTCGTCATCCTGGGCTGGGCCACATCCCTCCCTGAAGTCACGATTTCGGTCTCGGCGGTTCTTAAGGAACAAAGCGCTGGCCTGTCCTCGGGCAACATTTCAGGAAGCATCATCTTCAATCTGGCGATCCTCGCCATTCTAGACCTCATCGCCCTTCGGCGCGGGGTGCACTCCACATCCAATTCCACGGGCCTCGCCACTCTCGCCGTCTTCAACCTCCTGATGCTTTCTCTCGCGCTCGGTCAGGCGTTTTATCCAGACTTCAACCGCGGTGAGACGGCACCCTTTATTGGAATCTTCCTTGTCACCCTCTATCTCGCAGCGACCCTGACCTCATGGCAAATGGAACGCCAGCAAGACAAAAAGGATGCACCTCCCTCCGAGCCCATTGCCAGACACGCCGGAGCATGCCTCACCCTCGGTGCCGTGATTCTTCTGGCAGGAGTATTTCTCAGCACTGTCGGAGATCAGATCGCACAGGCTTACCAACTACAGGACAGCCTAGTCGGGACCATTTTTCTTGCCACCGTAAGTTCTCTGCCTGAGTACGTCACAGGGCTTGCCGCCGTCCGACTTGGCCTTCACGCCCTTGCCGCAGGCTCCATCCTGGGAAGCAATGTTTTCAATCTCGGCATCCTTGGGGTCTGCGACCTGCTCTTTCTCAAAGGCCCTGGTGCGGGAGAAGGGATGATCGCTGTGGTCATGGCACAAACACCCCTCCGCCTTGCAGGCAATCTCACTGCAGGTCTTCTCATGACGGTGCTTGCCCTATTCGCAGTCCGCGCCAAGACCCGTTCAGCGTGGCAAGTTTTACCTCTTCTGAGCCTTGGGATTTATCTGACTGCACTTTTCGGCGGAGGAAGTTAACGGCCCTTCTCTTCCCCTGGTGAACCTACCCTTCGGCGACAATCGCCAGTGCCGCATCGGTCCAATCTAGATTCGAGGCTGTCGACTGCACATCTTCAAGAGCCTCGAGAAGCCCCATCAGGTTCACGACCTTCCTAATTTGATCGGGGTCTTCCAGGGTCACAGTCGTCTTCGCTAAGGAAGCAATGTCACTCCGTTCAGCGGAAAAACCGCCCGCTTCCAGAGCATCAGCGACAATGCCGAAACGGGTTGGATCAGCCGTAATCTCAAAGCCGCCTTCAATGGATTCACAGTCATCAGCTTCCGCCTCCATTGCGACCAAGAGAACCTCCTCCTCCTTCTCTGCAGGACCCGCCACAAAAAACACCGCCTTGCGTTCGAAATTCCAGGCCACGGATCCACTGTCTCCGAGTCGCCCGCCGTTCTTATCCATCACGTTTCGAACTTCACTGACCGTTCGATTCCGATTATCGGTTAACGCCTCGATGAGCATCGCCACGCCCCCGGGGCCATACCCCTCATAGGTAATCGTCTCCAAAGCCTTCTCATCCCCACCACCAGCCCCCTTTGCAATCGCCCGCGCGATGGCGTCTTTGGTCATGTTGTCTGAACGAGCCCGCTCAATGGCGTGTCGCAGGGTAAGGTTTGTGCTCACGTCAGCACCGCCCGTCCTCGCCGCCGACATAATCAACTTCGCATGCTTGTTGAAGGCGTTGGAGCGCTTCGCATCCACCGCCTTCTTGCGGTGCATGATGTTTTTAAATTTGCTGTGACCAGCCATGCCGTAACCCACCGAAGAGGGCGGCGATGTCGTCGAGGTCAGCGCTTGCTGAACTGGAACTTCTTGCGCGCCTTCTTCTGACCGTATTTCTTACGCTCGACCATACGTCCGTCCCGAGTCAAGTGATTCCCTTCACGAAGGGCCTCTTCCAAGTCCGGTCTCACCACTAACAATGCCCGTGCGATTCCCAGGCGCATGGCGCCAGCCTGCCCGGTCATCCCGCCACCCTTGATGTTGGCGAACACGTCGTAGTCCGTTGTCATCTCCGTGGCCGTGAGGGGACTCGTAATCTCCAGGCGATGTTGCTCCGTGGGGAAATAGGTCTCCAACGTCCGGCCATTCACCATGATTCTTCCCGTTCCCGGGCGAAGACGGACCCGAGCAACAGAAGTCTTTCGCCGTCCGGTCCCCCACGTGAAGTCCTGCACCACCTTGGTGGGCTCAACGGGTTCGGTGGTGACAGAAATCTGAGTCTCCGACATTGCGTCAGTTCTCCTTCGCCTTAAAGGCAGTGGTATCAACCGGCACGGGCCCCTGTGCTTCGTGGGGATGTTCCGATCCCGCATAAACCTTCAACTTGCGCATCATCTGCCGGCCTAACTTCGTCTTGGGCATCATGCGTCGAACGGCCTGCTCAACCAACCTTCCGGGGTGCCTCTCGCGCATCTCCCCGGCGGACATCTCTTTGAGATGTCCCACGTAGCCGGTGTGCCATCGATGCATCCGACCTTTTGCCTTATTGCCAGTCAGAACAACCTTCTCAGCATTCGTCACAACAACAAAATCACCCGTATCGACATGAGCCGTATAGCGGGGATGGTGCTTGCCCTGGAGGACGGTGGCAATGCGTGTTGCCATCCGGCCAAGAATCACACCCTCGGCATCAAAGTGTTGCCACTTCTGCGTGACTTCTCCTGGTTTTGCTTGATATGTCTTCATCGTCATCACTGAGTCGGCTGGCGTCTCGGCATCCACAACCCCATGAGGTTCTGGCCCGGACATGAACCGAGCAGGATACCAAAGGTCCCCACAGGATCAACGCCCTGGGCCCTCGTGCGTCCGCTTCTCCCTCATTTCTCGTCGATTAGGGCCCCGGATGGATCGTTGCTCGATCCAGATGTAACTCAACACGGCTCACCCGTTCCAGGCTGGGATACTGTTCTAGAACCTCCCAGAGGTTGTCGAGCCTTCCCGTGGGCGGGAGATCATGGATCGCAAGGGGGTGGTAGCGCTTGGATCTCCCCCACACGACATCGACCCCCTGAGCCGTTTGAAAGGCCACGAGCCCCTCACGATCAATGAGAACTCGCCCCAATCCGACGTCTTTTTCTGCCAGTGTAGATCGATAGGGGAGGATTTCTCCGGCGGATGCCGCGCACTCCTTAATCAGAGATTCGTCAAGAACACCGTCATAAAGAAGCGGAGGAGGGCTAATCCCGTCACAGAACTCCCCGAGTTGTGTTCCATCCGCTGCCCAAAACAGCCCATCCGCAATCAACACGGGACGACGCACCGACAGGTGGAGTTCTGCCTTGTAGGGGAAAAGGGAGTTTGTCACGGGAACCGCCTGCACCCAGGGAGAGGCCATCGCGGCCCGTGAAGCCCACGTGGACAGGCCCTCCTCCCCCAGCAGAGAGGCCGGAGGCCCCAAACTCTGGCTCACAACCGTTCCAATCTCTACCGCGAGGGCCTCTGGCATCCACACAGGCCGGTCGACTGAGAACAGCGTTGGATCGACACGAAATCGCGGATTTCCTTCCAAAGTGCCCCGCGCGCTGGCGATCAGGACTCCTATCCCAAAGAGCAAGCAGAGAGGAAGGATGGCAGGCTTCACCCTTCTCACAAAGCGTTCTCCAGGAGTTGTCTGCGCCATAGATCTATTTTGTGGACTGAATCTCCAAGGCCAACGGGTATTTTTCAAACAACAATCTTTGCCCTAGTGAATGAGGAGAGACCGAACGGCCCCTCGCAAGAAAAAGCATCGCAGCACCGCGCAAATCCGGCGATCGCGGAAGCGGGACGCAAGTCCCGCCGTTTCGTCGACTTCGGAGGATTTTCGTGGATTCACGCTGAACCCCTTTCAACAACAAGCAGTCATCCCCCTCCGACAGGGAAAACCCCTTCTCCTCGCGGCACCCACGGGTGCCGGAAAAACTCTCGTCGCAGAGATGGCAATCGAAGCGAGTCTGGCTCGAGGCAAACGCGCAATCTACACCGCTCCCATCAAGGCCTTGAGCAACCAGAAGTATCGCGACTTCAAAAACATCGACCCGGAAAGCGTGGGAATCATGACGGGAGACGTCACGATTCACCCACAAGCCCCCATCCTGATCATGACCACGGAGATTTTACGGAACACCATCTTTGAGAACCCGGCCAGTTTGGATGAGGTCGAAACAGTCGTCTTCGACGAAGTCCACTACATGGACGATTTGGACCGTGGCACCGTGTGGGAAGAAAGCATCATTTTCGCTCCACCGCACATTCGCTTCGTCTGCCTGTCGGCCACCATCTCAAACCTCGATCAACTCGGAAAATGGATTGGAGCCACCCGCGGCCAGGAGGTGGAGATTATCCGGCACGAAGAGCGCCCCGTCCCCCTTGACCACTATCTTTTCTTCCCCACTTCAGGCTTGCGAGGCATCTCCGGGAAAGT
>JAZALG010000119.1:0-9696 GCA_036229545.1 Planctomycetota bacterium
CGGATTGCGGTGAATGACGAAATGAACCAGCTCCTGAAGGCATTACCGCAAGCAGTGGCGCTTTTACCACTGGGAGGAACGCTTGCCGTGATTGCATTTCATTCCGGCGAGGATCGCATCGTGAAGGATTTTATGGAGGCGGCTGAACAGCAGGGAGAACAACTGCTCACAAAGCGAGCAGTTGTTTCGGGCGCCAAGGAGCGGCGAGTCAACCGGAGAAGCCGGAGCGCGCGTCTACGAGTCCTAATGCGCAGATCTGAAGGAGCTGAGTCGTGAATAGGTCGAGTCTGTCAACGCTGTGCGCAGGCGCGACGCTTCTCATGGTCTGTCTCTTCACAGCACGCGTTCGTGGAGAAGTTGTTGTGCTCGGGTATGACCTAAGCGCTAGCCGACGTTCACACGCCATGGCGGAGCGATGGGTCCAGGGGGAAAGGACGGAGTTCGAATCAGTCTTTCGTGAGTTGAGTTCTGTGACCGAAAATTCGAGCAGTCGTGGAAGTTACCAGCCCTGATGTCTCACGCGCGACGACTCGTCGTTGGGCTTGGATACCTTCTTGCCCTCCTTCTGGTCGTCCTGGTCTTTCGGGTTTCTGCGATCCAAATTGGTTTACACGAAACAGCTCAGGACCGTTTTGCCGCACAGACTTTGCGCATGCGGCAGATGAAAGCTCGAAGGGGAAGTCTGTTGGATCGCCACCATCGCCCGATCGCGAGTTCTCGCCCCACCATCCAAGTTGAGACCTATTGGCGAAATCTATTTCAGTACAGAGAGGCCGGGCGTTGGAAGGATCGCCCTCGCGGGGGGGCCGAGCAGAGTATTGCGGGGATTGCAGCAGCCCTTGCTCCGATCGTTGATAAGGACCCGCGCGATCTCGAAATGATGATGAGATATGAAGCTGTCGCTCAATTGGGCGATCCCGTCAAGCACCCGCTGCGCATCGAGGACATCGAGTGTCTTCGACTGAACCAAGCCGGCAAGAGAGGGGCCCTCTCTCGAGTGGATCTTCGCGAGTCATGGGAACGGGAGTATCCGTGGCATGACATCGCAGGGAATCTCTTGGGGTGGGTTCGCAATGATGGGACTCCTGGGGGAGGTTTGGAGTGGTCACTCGACGACGTTCTCTCGGGCGCGGATGGTGTTCGCCTGACGCGGTGGGATGGATTTCGTGAGTTAGACGCCGACCAAGGTCATGCATTACCGGCAGTTGAACCGCTTCGTGGCGCAGATGTGGTCCTCACTCTCGATATGCCCCTTCAGTCAAAGGTTGAGGAGATTGTGAAAGAAGCGTTGCGTGAGCAGGAAGCTCAAGCAGTCGTTGCAGTTGTCCTCGACGTACCAACGGGAGATATTTTGGCCTTCGTTTCGGCTCCGGGCATCAATCCCGAAGAACCCCAGCAACGATTAGGGGAAGGTGCCAGAATCGGTGCGGCTCAACTCCTCTATGCTCCGGGTTCGACGATGAAGCCGCTCATGATGGCCAGTGCGTTGCAACTTGGGTTAGTCGAAAAAAATGAACGCGTTGATTGCAGTGAAGGCCGGATCAGATTTGGGAGGCGTGTTGTACGTGATTCGGACGCCGAGCGGCGCCCCCTGACTCCTCGTGAGGTTCTCGTGCATTCGAGTAATGTGGGGATGTCGAGCATCATGGCACGATTGATACCCGAAGGCGAAAGAGGGACGGCCGATCAGTTCCGACCCATTTTTAATATCTTGTCCAAGTTGGGGTTCGGGAAAGCCACTTCTCTTCCTCTTCCCGGCGAACGCGCTGGACACGTGACGGACATCGAAGATTGGACGAGAAACTACACTCTGGTTTCCGTTTCATTCGGGTATGAAATGGCGGTGACAGCGGTTCAGATGGCAGCAGCGATTTCATCGTTGTCGGATGGGTTTTACCGACCTCCTCGTCTTGTCAAAGCCGTCGGTCATAGTGAGCCGTATCAGCCAGTCCAAACTTCCGAGCCGACTCCGGTCTTTCGCCCTGAAATCGCCGAGACCATCCGCCAGTGGATGGTGGATGTTGTTGACCATAAGGCCAATAGTTTTCCACGGATTGGGATTCCTGGAGTGGAGATTGCAGGGAAGACAGGAACAGTGGATATTCCCGGGCCTCAGGGAAAGCCACCACGGCATGTGCATTCCTTTGTGGCACTTGCGCCAGCAAACGAACCCAAGATCGCCCTGGCCGTCGTCGTTTTCGAACCCAAACATGCGCGATACAGCAACCAATCTGCCGCTCCTGCAGCAACGGCTATCCTGAAGGCCGCTCTTCCCTATCTTGGGGTTGCACTTCCAGACCCCGAGATGCGCCCGTGACAACATGTGATCCACTGAACACACTTGAAAACCCAATCTTTCGGCGCTTAATGAAGAGCAGCGTGAATGCCATCAATATCCGCCGATTGGGCTCTCGTCTCCAGGAACAGGTTTCAGGGGTGGAGGAATCTGGCCCTGACGTCACAGTGACAGGGCTTTGCGGCGATAGCCGCCGAGTGAGTCCCGGAGACCTGTTTGTTTCACCTCCCGGAGATGTCCCGAGGTGCTCCTTGTACATCAAAGAGGCGCTCGAACGAGGCGCCGTTGCGGTTCTGTCAGACGGTCGTGTTGCGGACCTGTCGCCCGGAGTCGCCGCCATTTTGGTTCAGGATGTGAGGAAAGCCAAGGCGAGTGTCGCGTGCGAATTTTTTGGACACCCCTCTTCTCGGTTACGTCTGATTGGGATCACGGGTACGAATGGGAAGACCACCACGGCGTTCATGCTGCGGTCCATCCTCACAATGAACGGGGACTGCCCAGGTGTACTTGGAACATTGGGAGCTTATCTCGGATCTGACCATGAACCGCTTGTTCATACGACACCAGATTCAATTGACCTGCAGCATTACCTCGCGCGAATGGTTGACGCGAACTTGTCGACCGTAGTTCTAGAAGTGTCAAGCCATGCGTTGGATCAGTACCGAGTTTACGGGACACAGTTCAATTGCGGGGTGTTTACGAACTTGTCGACCGACCATCTCGACTATCACCGGACGATGGAGGAGTACGCAAACGCCAAGGCTCGGTTGTTTCGGGACTTGCCCTCGGACTCGGTCGCCGTATTGAACGGGGGTGACCCACTGTCCGACCTCTTTGAAGAGGTCACCTCGGCTCGGACGATTCGCTACGCTCTCGACCAGGATGGCGATATTCGTGGCGAGGTGTCACGACTCGACGATCAGGGCACGGTATTGAGTATTCAGCAGTCCGAGAAGAGTTTGGCGATGGCTTGTACGCTTCGCTTTGTCGGCCGACACAATGCGATGAACGCGCTTGCGGCGGCTTCCGCTGCACTGGCCCTTGGCCTTCCACCAACCGCAATTCGAACGGGGCTGGAAAGTCTGTCCGCAGTTCCGGGCCGCCTCGAACCAGTAGATTGTGGCCAGGATTTTCGCGTTTTCGTTGATTATGCCCATACGCCTGACGCACTCGACAATGTTGTGGGTCACCTGTCTTCACTGACGCAGAGAAAATTGCATGTAGTCTTTGGCTGCGGTGGCAATCGTGATCGAACGAAGCGCCCCCTGATGGCGGCTTCTGTGGCGAGCGGGGCTGACTATCTCTATGTGACATCAGACAATCCGCGGGATGAAGATCCTGAGGTCATTCTGGACGAAGTCTTTGACGGGATTCCTCATGAGAAACGGGGCGAAACCTACCGTATTGTAGATCGGAAGGAAGCTATCCTTGCTGCGTGTTCTGCGGCGGAGGGAGGGGACATCGTCTTGATTGCGGGAAAAGGGCACGAGACAACACAGACCATTGGGGGTGAGGCGATCCCCTTTGATGACAGAACGGTTGCGCGGGAGATCTTGTGGAGTCTTTGAGTCTTGGCGACATCGCGCGCATCACAACAGGAACGGTCAGGCAGCAGCATCAAGCAATTGAGGTTTCTGGCCTGTGCATCGACAGTCGCGATGTGCAACCGGGAGATCTATTTGTGTGTCTCCCCGGGAGTCGCTGTCACGGGAATGACTATGCGGCTGAAGCCCTGTCTGCCGGAGCGCGAGCCGTCCTGACATGCGAGCAGGGCGACGATGAACCGAGAATCGTGGTTGCTGATGCGGCTGTCGCTCTCTGGTCTCTTGGCGTGGATTTTCGCTCTCGCCTTTCGAAGAATGCCCATGTGATTGCGATTACAGGGAGCAACGGAAAAACCTCAACTAAGGACCTTACCGCGGCGGCTCTGGGCTCGACTTTTGATGTGGTTTCTTCGAAAAGGTCTTTTAACAACACACTTGGTGTCCCCTTAACTCTCGCTGAGACGACGGGTGGGACAAACTGTGTTGTGGCAGAACTTGGATCAAATGGAACTGGCGAAATTGCTCATCTCGCCAAATTGGTGCATCCGCACGTCGGCGTGATTACGAACGTACAGCAGGCTCATCTGGAAGGCCTTTCGTCTCTCCAGGGAGTGCGTGAGGAGAAGGGAAGCCTGCTCACTCTGTTGAAGGGCAAGAAGATCTCTATTTTGAATCGAGATGATCCGTCCTTTGACCAACTCTCCGCGATGGCCGCCGGGAAAGTGCTTTCATTCGGCCTCTCTGAAGCGGCAGACGTTCGGGGCGTCAATCTCCACTGTGAACTTGGTCAGACCTCATTTTGCTTGGCGAGGGAAGGGCTGGAGGTCACGACGCAACACACTGGTCAGCATGGAGTGTTGAATGCCCTTGCAGCATTAGCGGTTGCACAGTCTGTCGGAGTGGATCTGCCGTGTGCCATAGAGGCTCTCGCAGCAGTGCCACCGCCGCCTGGCCGGCTGGAATCGCATCGTTTCAACGGGTTGACCGTTATTGATGATTCTTACAACGCAAACCCAGGCTCAGTCCGTGCAGCCTCCGAGGCCCTTGCTGAAATTACGCTTGATGGGCGCTTGCTGGTCGTGGTGGGAGAGATGCTCGAATTGGGGGACGCGGGAGAAACTTTACACCGAGAAATGGGTGAGTCGCTGGCGAAGTGTGGTGCGAGCCGTCTACTCGCCGTGGGGCAGTATGGGGCAGCCCTGCAAGAAGGGGCGATCCAAGGAGGTATGGCACGAGCTGCGACGACAGTGTGCTCCTCTCTGGAAGAGGCAAAGGATGTTTTACTCTCAGAAATCCAGGATGGGGATACGGTGTATCTCAAGGGGAGTCGTGCGGTAGGGATGGAAAATCTCCTTCCCGCATTGAAAGGGCTTCAGGTGACCGCGGCATGATTTTGGAACTGCTCGCTTGGCTTAATGAGGCTGGATTTACTGTTCCGGGTGTTTCAGCTCTGTCGGCTCGAGCGGGCCTCGCGGCGATTCTGGCATTTTGGGTGGCGTTGATTTCTGGACCCCCGGTTGTGCGCTGGTTGACTTCCAAGAAAGTGATGGAGGATGAAGTCAATACCGACAGTAAAGAGTTGAACCGAATCAATGCGGCGAAGGCGAAGGTCCCAACGATGGGTGGGGTGATCATTGTGGGGGCTGTTCTCATTTCAGCAATCGTTTGCGCGGATCTTCAAAACAAGTACGTGAAGTTCGCGCTTCTCTCAACGCTGGGTTATGGACTAATCGGTCTTGCGGATGACTGGATCAAGTTGACCCATCGCGGCAGATCTGGCCTTGCTGTGAAAATGAAGTATGTGCTTCAACTGGCAATCGCAATGGCTGTGGCTGTTGCTGTGACAAAGATGTTCCAAGTGATCGGCCAACAACTGCCAGAGCGCTTTCCCGCAGACTACGACCCCGACCTATTCGAGGACCTTCTTGCTCTGCATGTGCCTTTTACTGACTGGCGGATCGATCTTTCTGGGTGGGGCGGACTCCCACACATGTTTTTAGTTCTCCTCGTTGTGACAGGAACGAGCAACGCCGTCAATTTAACCGATGGGATGGATGGTTTGGCGGCGGGCTCAGTGGCTGTTGCCGCGTTGGCTTTAGCGGCTGTCTGCGTTGTGGTTGGGCGGGCGCACGAGTTTGCCCCAGACCGGATTTTCTATTCCCCTCATAGCCAAGAGTTGGCGGTGTTTTGTTCGGCGATGACAGGGGCGTGCTTGGGGTTCCTTTGGTTCAACGCACCCCCGGCCATGGTTTACATGGGGGATACCGGGAGTCTTCCTCTTGGTAGTTTGTTGGGGTATGTCGCGGTTGTCTGCAAGCAGGAGTTGGTCTTAGTCATTATTGGGGGGGTTTTTGTGGTCGAAACACTGTCCGTTATCTTTCAAGTGGGTGGCTACAAGTTGACTGGCGGTAAGAGGCTCTTTTTGTGCGCCCCCCTTCACCACCACTATCAGTTCAAGAAGATTCCGGAGACTCGAATCGTAGTTCGCTTTTGGATTGTCTCAATAATCTGCGCTGCGATTGGGTTGGCGAGCCTCGCGGTGATTTAAGAGGTCGGCGTGCGCGCTCTTCCCTACACATCATCTGATGACATGGTCCATAGCCGTCGAGTGATTGTTGGCTCGATGCTCACTCTCATGGGCTTTGGGCTCGTCGTCGGGTATTCCTCCAATATCGTGTCCACACTTCGAACGGGCACCGGGGCAGATTTGAGTTATTTGCAGGGGCACCTCATCAAAGTACTGATTGCCCTGATTGCTTTTCTCCTGGCCCAAAGAATCACTCCGAGCCGTCTGTATGCCGTGTCTCGACCAATGTGGATTGTGAGTATCGTTCTACTCGTCGCTGTGTTGATTGTGGGCAAGGAATGGAATCAGGCTCAGAGGTGGTTTTCTGTGATGGGGACATCCTTTCAACCTTCTGAAGTCGCACGGCTCTCCACCATCGTTGTCGTAGGTGCCTGGATGGCATCAGCGAAAGATCAAACGTCCCAATGGCGCAGTGGGATCGTGATTCCCCTCGTCTTGGTTGGACTTCCAGCGGGGATGATTCTTATCCAGCCTGACCTTGGCTCTGCGGTCTTACTTCTCGTGCTTGGAGGGCTATTGATGGCTGTGGGTGGTGCGCGAATGACTCACTTGCTGGTGGGCTTCACGACCTCGCTATTGTGTATTGTTTTCTACGGATGGAGTCGGTTTGCCCATGTTTCTGAGCGATTTGAGAACTTCTCCTCACCTGAAGTTGGAAGCCAGGTTTGGCAGAGCCTCACGGCGTTGGGACATGGAGGGGTGACGGGGACAGGCATTGCCGCTGGATTCGCAACATGGGGCTTTCTTCCTGAAGCAGACAGCGACTTTGTTTTTGCGGTGATTGGCGAAGAATTGGGGTTACTTGGCTCACTGTTTGTGATGGCGCTCTATGCGCTCATCCTATGGCACGGGGTTCGATTGCTGCTGGGTTTACGAACGCGGTTTTCCCTCGTGGTAGGTACGGGCTTGTTAATGCAGGTCATCATTCAAGCGATTCTTAACGTAGCCGTTGTGACGGCGAGTGTCCCACCGAAGGGTCTTCCACTGCCTTTTGTGAGTTTGGGAGGGACCTCATTATTGGTGATGTGCGCTTCTATGGGATTGTTGCTTGGATTGAGCCGCGCGCCAGAGGAAGATCCAGTAAGAGGTGAACTCTGGCCCGGGGCGTGATCGTTCCTGGGTTGCAGAAGGCAGAGGTGATTGGAGGGGCTTGATTGTGTCAGATGTAGAAAAGTATGGATTGTTTGCTGTGGTGTTCGTGGGGGTACTGCTCCTCCTGATTGCGTCTCAAGATTTTGTTGGCGATAGCCAGGGGGCGGCGAGTGAAAACGAGGGGCCGGCCCTTCAATCAGTCATGGTCCCGGCAAAGACGGTACCGGGGCCCGTTGTCATTACGGCTCCAGCTCGAAAGAAGCCTCGCCAAGTTCCTGTTTTGCCGGTGGTTAAGAGGGTTGCGCCACTTCCCGGCCTTGAGGCCCCTTTTGACCCTAAGGAAGAGCCCATTGCCTACCCGGGGAAAAATGCCGTGACTCCGGCTGTCGAGCACGGGAGTTCGAAATCAATCAAGGGCTCCCCCGGGGAGTATGTCGTCCAATCAGGAGACACACTTTCAGAGATCGCGAAGAAAACTCTGGGAGCGGGACATTTGTGGACAGTCTTGAGTGATCTGAACCCGGACTTAGATCCAAAACGGTTGCAGATCGGGCAGGTCATTCGGCTGGGCCCCCTTGCAGATGTTGAATCCACGTCGCTGCCGTACAAGATTGTGGGTGGAGGGCCTCCGGCCGACTCAGGGCGCAAGTATGTTGTTCAGGAGGGAGACAGTTTGTCCCAAATCGCCGAACGCCTTATGGGGAGTGCGTCGGCAACCCAGGCCCTGTTTGCCGCGAATCGTGACGTGCTTGAGGATATGGACGCACTCCAGGTTGGCCAGGTTTTGCGTATTCCGTGAAGACGCTCTTCTTGGGTGGTGGCTCGGGCGGACATCTTGTTCCGGGCGTAGCAGTCGCACAAGTGCTGGCGACGCAAGGTCATGATGTGTTGTTCGCTATTGCAGGAAGAAGTATTGAGCGACAAGTGCTCGATGATCAGGGCCTCAACTATCACTCTCTTTTTGGCGGAGAGGGCGGGCGTCCTTCCCTGCGCGCCGTTCAAATCTGGTGGCGTGCAATACGGCGATGGGGGAGGCTCGTTAAGTCTTTTGAACCCGACGCCATTGTTGTTTTGGGGGGGTGGGTGGCTGCGCCGGCAGTTGTGCGAGGGTTCTTCGGAAGGCCGTCGATTCTCCTCGAACAGAATGCGTGCCCTGGGCGGGTTTCGACCCTTCTCAAGGGTCGTGTCACGCATGTCTGCCTTGCGATGGGCGCCCCCGGAATGCCTCGGGGGCGCTTTGGTACGCATGTCACGGGAAACCCGTTGCTTCCTTATCACGAGATGGATCGCGTCGATGCTGCCGGCGCATTCGGTCTTGACCCACACCGAAAAACCCTTCTCCTGATGGGAGGGAGTCAAGGAGCAGCGGACCTCAACGCCTTGCTCCCGTCTGTTATTGCGGTCTTAAAGGCGGCGCAGGAGCCGTGGCAAGTGCTGCACATTACGGGAAAACAGAACGTTGTTGATCTAAGGGAAAACGGGGTGCCTGTTGTGCAGCGACCCTATGTGTCAGATATGACACCTGCATATAGTTTGGCTACGGCAGCTGTTTGCCGGAGTGGTGGAGTCACAGTGTCAGAGTTGGCACGGACAGGAACCCCCGCGGTGCTCGTGCCTTATCCTCACCATGCCAATCATCATCAGGAGGCCAACGGTCAATGTCTCGTCGATGTGGGGGCAGCCGTCATGGTTTCCCGAGATGATCCTCAAGGGAAAAAAACAGTTCCCAATCTTCTCGCAGATTTACTGGGGCGGCGCGAGCGCATGTCCGAAGCGGCTCAGACCCAGGGTCGCCCTCACGCTGCTCGAGATGTCGCGGAAGTTGTGCAGCAGGCCATGCAGGCTGCGGGGTGACCCCGGTGTGCCCAGGTACGGCTCTTCCCGAGCGGATCCATTGTGTGGGGATTGGCGGTGGAGGCATGGGGCCACTAGCACGTTTGTTGGCGCGCCAGGGGCATCGGGTGACTGGATCAGATCAGTCGGAGTTGACCGATGTGAAACGGTTTGAAGAATGTGGAATCCGGGTCCAGCGCTGTCATAGCGTAGGTAACATCGCTGACGCCGAGCTCCTCATTCGGTCTGCTGCCGTCCCCGAAGACAACCCGGAAGTTGGGGCAGCTCTCGCGTCAACTGTGCCGGTGCTGAAATACAGCGAAGCCCTTGGAAGGCTCATGCAA